>CACZQD010000029.1 GCA_902783215.1 uncultured Erysipelotrichaceae bacterium | reverse complement strand
TTATATATTTCACTACCTTGAAAGATAAATCCATATTGTTTACAATAATTTACTAATTTTTCCATTTCCATATTTATTCTCCTATCTATGAAGTCCAACTGCTTTTTTTAATTTATCATATTTTTCAAAAGCCATTAAACTAGTTTTATCTCTTCCATCATCTAATATTTTATCAAGCTTTTTACTATCAATTAATTTATTATATTTTTCTTGAATAGGTATTAATACACTAACTACTAAATCTGCAACTGCACGTTTAAATTCTCCATAATTACTATCTTTAAATTTCTTTTCAACTGCTTTAATAGTTTTATTTGAAAGTACCGAATAAATAGTAATTAAATTAGAAATACCTGGTTTATTATCGGGATCATAAATCACTTTCATTTCTGAATCAGTAGTCGCACTCATAATCTTTTTTCTAATTGTTTTTTCATCATCCATTAAGTAAATTACTCCCTTAGGATTATCACTAGATTTACTCATTTTTTTATCAGGATTAACTAAATCATATATTTTTGCTCCATGTTTACCAATTAATGGCTCAGGTATTTTAAATATATTTTCCTTATATTTTTTATTAACTCTTTCAGCAATATTACGTGCAAGTTCAACGTGTTGTTTCTGATCTTGGCCAGTTGGTACATAATCTACATCATAAAGTAATATATCACTAGCCATTAAAACTGGATATGTATAAAGTCCTGCTGAAAAAGATTTATTCTTTTTACTTTTATCTTTAAATTGTGTCATTCTGCCCAATTCACCATATGGAGTAAGACATTCTAAAATCCAAGATACATTAGCATGATATAAATTCTCTGATTGAATAAAAATAGTATTCTTCTTAGGATCAATTCCGCATGCTAAATAAATAGCAATTAAATTACGAATATTAAATGATAATGATTCTGGATCTTGTGGAACTGTTATAGCATGCATATCAGCTACAAAAATAAATGATTCATATTTTTCTTGATACTCCACCATTTGCTTAATAGCCCCAATATAATTACCTAATGTGATACAACCAGTTGGTTGTAATCCTGTTAAAATTCTTTTCATAAGTATACCTCCATAAAACTACTCTTATTTTAGCACATTTTAAGGTATTTTAAAACCTAATCAATAAAATTAGGTTTACTTTTTACTTTTTTTAAACTTTTTGTAATATCATTTAAAGAATTATGAATATCAGCATAGAAATCATCAATTAGATTATTACCCTTAAATAGTTCCATATTTTTTTCTGATATATGCTTAACTGTATCTTTAGAGTATATAATTTTATTTTGAAAACTTAAATATTCATTTAATAAGTCACTATCATTTTGACTAGATACATATGCATAACTTGGAATTGGTGCGACTCTACAAAATCCATTTCCATTAATAATACGCGCTACTGTTTTGCTTTCAATATTAAAAATAGCTAAGTTAGTAGCATCATATATATACATTTGTGATTTATCTTTAATTAAAGTAAATAGATGATTTTCTGTGTTACTATTTATTATTTTATTTATAAATAGAAAAATAATATTTAAATTTAAATACTTATTTTCTTTACGATTAATATTAAGCAGATTATCTTTTTTTATATTATTGTATTGATTTTCTAATACCAAAGAAGAATAATTAGCTTTAGTTAAAAAATCTTTTAAGACAATACTATTATTAGAACATATGCTATATCCATTAGCTATATCTAAAAAAGGGAAACCTTTTACTAATTTAACTTTTTTGTATCATAAAATAGTTCGTGATTTTTAGATAAATATCCGTTCCATAATAAATAAGCAAACAAATTAGAACATTCTAAACTATTAGATAATTTTAATTCAAGCATTAATTTAACCATAGAATTAAGTATTTTATTATAAATATCTAATTCATTATGAAATACTATTTTATTTTTTGAAACTTCGTCTTGGTATCTTTTTACATAACTATATTGAGCATTTAAAGTATTAATATTAGATCTACTCATTCCGCATATTGAATAGTATTGAAACAATAATTTGCGTTTTGATTCACTATCAGTTTCTAATAATGATTTCAATATTCTAAGACTACTCTTTGGGCTCAAATATTTATAATAATTATTATTTAACATATATATCCCCTGACTATAATTTAAATAAATTTACTTTCTTTTAAGTATATTTTCAACATATTGAAACAATTCTGAATCACTAGAATAATCTGGTTTAGTTAAAAATGAAATATATCTACTTTGATCTATCTTATTTAAAATATCATTATTATGTACTAAAAATATACTTATACCACCATTATTTTTCACATATTCCATAGCTGGTAAATCTGTTAATCCATCCCCAATATAAATAACATCTTTACAATTACCTTTTGTAATACTTTTAATTACACTTACTTTATTTTCATCTGTCATTAAATAATCTACTACATAATTATCGTTTTCTAACTTAAATGTTGTACCATATATTTCTTTAAAATATTTAGCTACTTCAGTATTATTTAAGTAATCTTTCATACCTGAACTTAATAAATAATTATTAATATTATTATCTACAGTATACTTTAAAAATTTAATTAATCCTTTATTATATTCAATATCCAATGAACCATATGATAAGTTATCAACTGTAGGATTAATTTTTGCTTCTTTAAGTATTTTTAAAAAAGCATTATAAAATACTTCAAATAAATTTAAATTATTTTTTTGAATAGATATTTTTAATTCTCTAAACATTTTATAGTATTCTTCATCATTAATACCACATTTTTCTAATATTTTAAATTTAGGTATTGGTCTTGGTGTGAGTGTACCATCAAAATCATATATTATTTTCATACAAAATCCTTTCATAATTACATAATATTAAATTCAGATTCATCATTCATTCTCTTTAAAATCTTTTTTATACAAAATAAAAGCAACATTATATTTTTGCTTTACTTCTTTTTAATGGTGCTGGAAACAGGAATCGAACCCGCGACCTACTGATTACGAGACAGTTGCTCTACCTACTGAGCTATTCCAGCATGGCTGCCCTTATTGGATTCGAACCAATGCATAATGGAGTCAGAGTCCACCGCCTTACCGCTTGGCTAAAGGGCAATTACATTATAATTATATCAATTATTTTATTATTTAGCAATATAATTAAAAAGAATTCAGATTACTCATCTAAATTCTCAATTGCATCTTTTATAACTTTAATAGAATGTTTTAACTTTTCTGTTTCTTCATCATTTAATTCAACATATATTTTTTCAGATATACCATTTTTATTTATTACCGATGGTAATCCAACATATACATCATTAGTCTTATCATATGTTGATACTGTTATAATATTATTTTCATCTCCTAAAATACTATTAGTTATTTTAACTAAACACATACCTATTCCATAATATGTAGCTCCTTTTTTATTAATAATTTGATATGCTGCGTTTTTTACATTATTACAAATATCATCTAATTCATCACTAGTTAAATATCTATTAATATTTTGAAGTCCAACATTAACATTACTCCAAGGTACAAATTCACTATCACCATGTTCTCCTATTACATATGCATGAATATTTTTAGGACTAACTTTTAATCTTTGGGCTATTAGATATCTTAAACGTGCTGTATCAAGTATTGTTCCAGAACCAATTACTTTATTTGATGGAAATTTAGAGTATTTATAAGTTAAATAAGTCATGACATCTAATGGATTAGTTGCAACTAAAAATATTCCATTAAAACCACTATTTACTACCTCAGAAACGATACTTTTAAAAATCTTACTATTTTTACTTATTAAATCCATTCTGGTTTCACCTGGTTTTTGATTAGCACCAGCAGCAATAACCACTAATTTAGCACCTTTACAATCTTTATATGTACCGACCTTAATACTTATTTTAGAAGGCGCAAAAGCAAGGCAATGGTTTAAATCCATTACTTCCCCTTCTATTCTATCGGTATCTAAATCAATCAAAACTAGTTCATTAACATATGTTCTTTGATTTAAAAGCGCATAAGCATAACTCATACCTACATTACCACAACCAATTAATACAACTTTATTATTCATATTATCACCACTTACATGTTACTATAAAAAATGTTTGTGGTCAAGAAAAAAATATTAGACTGAACTATTTTTTTACTTTTACAATAGGTCTAATATTTTCTCCATCATAATCAATTAATCCTAAATTGCTTATTAATCTAATATCATCAGATAATTTTTCATATGGTATTTTCATATAAAAATCTAATTTATTTATATAACACATTTCTGTTAAACTACTAATGCTTTCATATAATGGTTCTAAATTATATTGTTTAATAATATTTAATTTTTCTTGTTTAGAAAATTTACTAAATTTATCTTGAATAACAGTATCATATATGCTAATTAACATTTGCATATCACTTAAATAGTGACAATTCATACATAACTTCATATTTTTTATAGTAAACTGTTCAACTTGAAGAAGTTGACGTTGATTACTAATTAGACTTTTATATCCACTTAAACTATCATCAACATTTAATTTTTCTTTAAAATATTCAATTACATCTTCATATATATTATTAATATCTTCAGAAGATAATAGTTCAAAATTTTCTAAAGCTTTAAAAATATTTTCCATAATTTCTCCTTTCTTTATGACAAATTAAAAGTGACAATGTCACTTTTAAAAGATAGCGCCTAATCATTATATGATATTTATCTTTATTTGTCAATTATAAATATTATCTTTTCACTAAATATTTTTCATATGTATGTTTTACATCATTTATAATATCTATATCTTTTTTTGATAAACCTAATTGATTACCTAAAATATTTATGTCAGTTATTCCTTCTTTGATGCTTAATTGCTTTAATTTTTCTATTTCATCTAAATAATTAACTATAATATTTGGATCATTTAGTTTTGCGTGTAAACCACTAGCATCAAAATAATTATCACGTAATTTGTATGGATGCATTTTTCGTTTTTCTAAATTTTGAGCTAAAATATATAGTTTATTAATCTCAGTTAACCAATCATTAGCCATTAATTCAAGCTTTTGTGAGCTTTTAGCATATTTACTTGGATTAATTGGATTACCATATATAACAACATTACGACTGAATTTGCGCTGCGATTCCATATATATTGGTATAATAGGTTTAGAACTTAGTGATGAAAAATAAAAGGCACCCAATGGAATTGTTTTTAAATGTTCAGATTTAAAATTAACCATTACTTCTGGATTAACATGTCTTCCTTGTGGGAAGATAATTAAAGAATGTTTTTCATCCTTTAGTTTTTTTAATTCATTTTTTATTTCCGATAATACAACCTTATCACGGGATATAGGATAAACATTAAATAAAGGCATAAAACGCGCTAGAAAAGGATAATTATCCCAAAATTCTTTGTACATAAATGTATCACAATCATACTTATCATTTAAAAGAGACCATATTAAATATCCATCTAAATTATTAGTATGATTTGGCGCAAAAATATATGAATTATTTTGAATATTTTCCTTCTGATATTCGACAGTTGGATAAATTATTTTAGAAAATAATATTTTTGTAACATATGCTAAAATTGGATTAACTTTATGATTTTCCATATTAACACACTCTCCTTCTTAGTTGATATATATTATAGTAAAATAAAAAAGAAAGTCAAATTAATCTATTTATTATTTAATAGTAGTTAACTTAACTTTACAATACCTTTTCATAATTCATATCAATAAAATCTATAAAATCAAGTGCTAAAATTTATCTAAAAACATATTTTAACAAAATAAAAAACCCTGTTACAGGGTTAATAAACAAATTGGTGACCCGTACGGGATTTGAACCCATGAATGCATGCGTGAAAGGCATGTGTGTTGAACCACTTCACCAACG
>CACZQD010000028.1 GCA_902783215.1 uncultured Erysipelotrichaceae bacterium | reverse complement strand
AATAAAAATAAAAAAGACGCTATTATTACATATCATGAATTATTAAAAATAGGGGAGGAACCTATCAAAATAGTTATTATGTTAGCTAATAATTATCGATTAATGTATCAAGCTACCAATTTAAGAAATTTAGGTTATACAGAAAAAGATATTATGAAAATAACTGGTAAAAGTTTATATCCAATTAAATTAGCCATTCAAAAAGGATTAAAATATACTAACGACCAATTAATTAATACTATTGACTCATTAGCTAATTTAGATTATCAAATGAAAACAAGTGATGTAGATAAAAAATTAGCTTTAGAATTATTTATTTTAAAATTATAAAATCATAGACATTAATCTATGATTTCTTTTATTTTATCATTTATCTTTTTTAAATTATTTTCATACTTATTATTTTGAGGATTATAATATCTTGTACCTTTTAATTTATCAGGTAAATATTGTTGCTTCACAATATGATTAGGATAATCATGTGGGTATTTATACTTATCAGAATGATTATTTAAATGAAGGGGAACTCTACCAACATCTTTTGTTTTAATATCATTTAAAGCTTTATCTAAGGCTAAATAAGCACTATTAGACTTAGGAGATAGCGCTAACTCAATAACAATATTAGCTAGAATAATACGAGCTTCTGGAAGTCCTAATCTTTCACAAGCATTAATTGCCGCATCAACTTTCACACCCATCATCGGATTAGCAAGTCCTATATCTTCATATGCAATAACACTCATTCTTCTATATATTATATCTAAATCATCAGCTTCAATTAAACGGGCAAGATAGTGCAGAGCTGCATCGACATCTGAACCTCTAATACTTTTTTGAAATGCACTAATAGCTTCATAGTAACCATCACCATTTTTATCGTGAAAATAATTTGGTTTATTATTTATTTTTTTGATAATATCTAATGTTACTTTTTTATTATTAGTAGAATAATATGATATTTCTAGTAAATTATAAGCAAAGCGCATATCACCGCTAGATAATTTAGCAATATATTCAATACTTTTATCATCTATTTGAATACCATCTAATAGTTTAGTAGATCTTTTTAATCCTTCAATAACATCACTTGTATTTAATGTTTTTAATTCAAACATTTGACATCTACTTCTAATAGCTGGATTAATACTATGATATGGATTAGATGTAGTCATTCCAATTAAAGTAATTAAACCATTTTCTAAATAGGGGAGTAATACATCTTGTTTATCCTTATTTAACCGGTGAATTTCATCCATAATAATAACTAAACCATCATACATTTTAGCTTCTTCAATGACAATATCAAAATCTTTTTTATTATTAATAGTTGCATTTAGCATACGATATTGTAATTTTAAATCAGAAACAATCGCTAAAGCGATAGAAGTTTTACCAATACCAGGTTGCCCATATAATATCATTGAAAAAAGTTTACCATTATTTCTTAAATTACTTAATATTTTATTATTTCCAATTAAATGTTTTTGACCTAATACATCATCTAATGATTTAGGCCGCATTTGAATTGCTAAAGGTTCCATAATATCACCACATATATTGTAGCACATCCATTGACAAAATTAAAGAATGTGCTATAATATTTAAACAGAAATGAGGTAAAATATGAATAATGTAATCAAACTCTTATGTAATTATACTAATAACTTTAAATTAATAGATGAAGCAGCTATTAACAAAATTGTATCAATATTATGTGATAGTATTAAACCTCTTAAAAACAATTTAAATGATATTTGTTTTTCATCAAAATATATTAATAATGAAGCATATTGGAATGGAAGAGTTGCACATGATTTTGATGATGAAAATAATAATATCATATTAGATTTAAATTCAATACTAGATTATAATGATAAAAAAGACATAAATATAATTAAAGAATTAAATAGTAAAGAAACAATACTATATTATAATTTAGTTCTTTTTGAATCATTGTTGCACCAAATAGAAAATTTATTTCAAACGCTTAATCATAAAGATGATATAGAAAACAAATTAGTCAATATATCTAAATATAAATCTATAAATAATATAAAAAGTACTGATAATGTTGAATCATATTATAATACTTATATGAATTTATTTGATAATGAATATAAAAATAGTGCAATATTTTATAAATTAACTCCTAAACAACGTATGGCAAATATTAAATCAAGTAAAGTTATATATGCATTATCAGAAAAATTAATTAATGATCATTGTGTATTATTAAAAGATCTATTTAAATATCGTTATCTAACTAATCAATTATTTGGGTATTATCATTCATTATATTCTCCATTACAAAGTTTTATTGAATTTAAAAAAGTATTACAATATGATAGTGGAATCAAAATAATTAGTAGTGATGAAAATTATTTATTAAACCATCAACATCACAATATATAAAAAAGAATGTTATATGGAATGGAATTAAATACTGATGAAATAAATAATCAATATCAAAAAATATATAATACTAAAACATATCACAAGAAAAATAGACTTTAAAACAATCTATTTTTTTGTTATAATTAATATGGTGATACTATGATAAACTATATAGAAAGTTTTTGTCAGTATTTATTAATTGATCGACATTATAGTAAAAATACAATCGAATCATATAAAAGAGATTTAACTAAATTAGATACTTTTCTACACAAAGATATAAAAAATATAACTACAAATGATTTAAAAAAATATTTGAAATATCTAGACCAACAAAAAGAATCTATAAAATCAATAGCGCGAAATATATCTTGTATTAAATCATTTTATAAATATTTATTGATTGAAAAAATAGTAGTAGACAATCCATCAGAATTAATAAATTTACCAAAAATAGATAAAAAACTACCACCTGTCCTAAATGAAGAAGAAATAAATCAATTATTAGATATCGATCTTATAGATAATTATTCATATAGAAATAAAGCAATGTTAGAATTAATGTATGCCACTGGATTAAGAGTATCAGAACTCATTAATTTAAAAACATACGATATTGACTTAAATAACGCCCTTCTAAGGACAATAGGAAAGGGAAGCAAGGAAAGAATCATCCCAATAGGAAACTATGCTTTAAATGCTTTAAAAACATATATTTTGGAATATCGACATACATTATTAAAAAAAGAACTCAATGATTATCTATTTTTAAATAATCATGGAAAACAAATGACCAGACAAGGTTTTTTTAAGATAGTTAAAAAAATAGCAGATGAAAAGGGGATTAAAACTGATATCTCCCCTCATACACTTAGACATTCATTTGCCACACACTTACTTAAAGGTGGTGCGGATTTAAGAAGTATTCAAGAAATGCTTGGTCATAGTAATATTACAACAACTCAAATATATACACATATATCTGATGAATCATTAAAAACAACATTTAAAGAATACCATCCACATGGTAGTTAAATAATTTAAATCGACAATTAACTTAAGTGGTTAATTATACACTCGATTTAAAATAAACAAGTCCCCTTTTTTATATATCAAAAAAAGTAGGGGATTTTTATTTGATTTAAGATGAACAACTATCCATATAATAAGTTCTCGATTCCTTAGAATGAACCATAATAAAAGGAATACTAACGTATTCCAGTGGGTTATTTACAATTTCTTGCTGATTTAGATTCATTAGCAGAATTTGTAGAATCTGATTTACAATTCATCGAACAATCATTAGAATTAGAACAGTTACGAGAATTGTTTTTCTTTTTCTTTGACATACAATCACCCAGTAGTAGTATGATCAAAGTATCATACTTTATACATAAAAAAAAGGAATATAAATTTCCTATAATGTATATTATGTTAATTTCTATTGTTAATCCTCTTTGAAAGCATTTTTTCTAGACTGTATTTCCGCAATCTTAGAGAATATTTCACTAGCATTTTCTTCGTTAATAACTGTATAACCGAGTTCCTTTAAAGCTTGATTCTTAATTGCATTAAGTTCCAACGTTCTACTTAATTTTTCTTCCATTTTTTGTTCTATTTGACTTACAAAACGACGATGAGCTTCAGCCAATTTACTTTTAGAAGCTTTTCCAGAACGATATAAAACCATAGCAGTATCCATAATACTTTCGAAAATAAACTGTTCTTCCTCATTAAAATCAAACTGCATAGGTTTAACAAAACCAGTTTCTTTTGCCACATATCCTAAAATATATTTTAACTCTTTAGTGTTTTGCATAGCCTGTAAATAATGATAAAAATACTCTCCAATCTTATTATCGTCTTCCATATATTCCTTAAGTAAATCACAAATACCTACAAAAGTTTCCTTAGATTTATCATCAAGACCTAAAAGTAATTCACTATCAGTTGGTATTTTAACAGTATTAGTCATACTATTAAGACGCATTTCAACTTCATCTATATAATCAGTGGTTACATTAATTTTTGGAATATCTTCTGGAGATTTAACTCCTAGTAAATTTAATAATAAAACTTTTTTATCAGATGGCCATTTATTCATATCATCCATATCTAAATAATTATAAATCATTTGTCTAGACACACCTAAAAATCTAGATAATTTTACCTTTGATATTCCAAGTTCGTGCAACAAAGCATTTAATTGTTCCATAGTTACCTACCCTCCTATAATTATTGTAGCACATCTAAAAAAAATGTCAAGTAAATGTAAACACTTACTCAACAATTAATGTTATAATTAATCTGTATTATTTTGCTTTATTATTTTCTTTTCTTACTTTAAATTCACTATCATTGTAATGATTTTCTTTATTTGGATAACCTATTATATTTTTTTCAATATGTTTTGGAGTATGATTATCATCTATTATGCTACTTAATTTATTATCTTTTAATTCTTGTAAAATTTGACTCATATCAAGCATTTTACTACCTAATGTTTGATCATCATTTTTGATAAAAACTCTTAATATATTATTTTGTTCTTTTTGTAGTTTGATTATTTCATCATTTAAATTACATAGTGAAATATATTGTGATGAGTTAATCTTTTTAGGAATAAATATAAGAATCTGACAGATAGGAAATGGATCATAATCATAATTCATATATCCTATTTTAATATCTTGATCATTATCATCAATATTTTCTTCATATATAGCCTTTATAACATCTTTAAATTTTTTATGATGATCACCACTATCAAATCTATTTTTTTCTGTATCAGTAAAACAAGATACTGTTTGAGTTGGTGTGATTAAAGTAACAGCATTTATATCATCGTAATCAAGATTAAATTGTTCATTTAAAGAAAATTTATCTCGATCCGCTAACACTGTTTTAATACATTCTTCTACACTTTTTTCATTTTCCATATTATCACCTACAAATACCATAATTTTTCATTATTTTTTCTAACTTCTTTAATGATTCCACCACCAAGGCATTCTTCACCATTATAAAAAACACATGCTTGTCCTGGAGTAACAGCTTTAACCTTTTGTGGATATTTAACAAGTACTTCGTTATCATTAATCCAATCTAATTCAACATCATTATCAGCTTGTCGATATCTGAATTTAGCACTACATTTATCTATTTTTTTATCACCTAGCCAATTAATTGTATCTACAATGCATGAATCACTTAGAAGATATTCATTATCATCTTTAAATGAAATATATAGAATATTTTTATTTAAATCTTTTCCTACTACAAACATTCTATCTTTACATCCACCAATATTTAAACCTCTTCTTTGTCCAATAGTGTAGTGCATTAAACCAATATGCTCCCCTATTTTCATATTATTATCTATATCTACTACATCACCAGGTTGATTAGGCAAATAATTCTTTAAAAAATTAGTAAAGTTTCTTTCACCAATAAAACAAATGCCTGTTGAATCTTTCTTTTTAGCAGTTATTAATCCATATCTTAAAGCTATTTCCCTAACTTCTTTCTTTTCCATTTCTCCTATTGGAAATAAAACATTTTTTAACTGTTCTTTGCTTACTTGCGATAAAAAGTATGTTTGATCCTTATTAGAATCAATTCCACGTAATAATTTACCATCTTGCATTCTAGCATAATGTCCTGTTGCAATATAATCAGCACCTAATTTTTTGGCTTCTTTTACGAACATGTCAAATTTAATATATTTATTACACATTATATCTGGATTTGGAGTTCTACCTTTTTTAAGTTCATCTAAAAAATAAGTAAATACATAATCCCAATATTCCTTAACAAAATCTACTCTATGTAAAGGAATATTAAGTTTTTCACATACACTTATAGCATCATTATAATCTTCTTCTTGTGGACATATATTGTTATCGAGTGTTGGATTACCTTGAATATCGTTATTGACAAGTGCATCCCAATTACGCATAAAAAGACCAATAACTTTATATCCTTGATCTAATAATTTAATAGCAGCTACACTACTATCTACTCCACCACTCATTCCTATAACAACAGTTTTCACACCCATCACCTGTACATATTATATCACTTTTTAAGAAAAAAAGCATCTAGCAATACATCTAGATAATATTTCCAATAACTTTTAATATAAATGGATTAATAAATACTTCATATAAACCACTTATTATAATGCCAGTAAGAGATATAACTAATACAGCACTATAATTATGCATAAAACTCTTGAAATTAAGAGATTTTTTTCCCACAATACATTTAATCATAATAAGTGATAAATGTATTGTATAAGTGCTTAAATACATAAATATCAATATATTGATAATAATTGAAGGAAATATATAGAAAAAAGATAAAATTAAACCTTTAAATTTAAAAGTTAAAATAAAACTTGATATAGTAAAACCAAGAGTAAATGATTTGAAAAAAACGATAAATATAACTGCCACTATACCAATTATAGATAAACCTAATATCCATATTAATATAGTAATTAAAATATTACTAATAAAAACATTTTTAAATGAATCTAAATAATTATAATGTCCATGCATTATGTTTTCATTAAATTTTTGTACACCATTAATAACTATTTCTTTATCATTAGTACTTAAAATAAGCGCGAATAAAGAACCCGTAACAATACCTACTATAACTAATATCGATAAAGCTAGCATCATCTTTTTATCATATTTAATTATTTTTCTTAGTTTGTCCACTTTATCACCTGATAAATTATATTAAATATCTAAAAATTTATTCCAATTTTTTTCGTTTTATATTATAATTATTAAAGAGGTGAATACAAATGAATAAAGTAGTACAAAAAATATTAGTAATAATAGCTTTAATAGCAATGGTGGGAATGTTTGTAATATCACTATTTCCTAATAAATAAAAGAAGACAAAAATCTTCTTTTTATTTTATTATCTTTTGTTTTGGTTTTTCTATATTGATTAATGATTCAATATAATCATTAATCTCTTGATACGCTTCTTCAATACTATGACAAGATTTTGCCCATTCAGTTGCACCTTGTATCTGTTTACCAGCGCAAGGATTTTTATAGGCAATCACATTATTTTCTCCAACTATTATTGCATATATACCTGGATGATTTAAATATTGATTTGTTTCTAATACGTATACTCCTTTGTTGTTTTCTTCAAACTGTTCCCTTGTCATAAAATATCACGCCTTTCCTATTTTTTTAAATTATCACGAATTTCTTTTAAAACCTCTAATTCTTCATTAACTTTTTCTTCTACTTGTTCTTCTTTCTTAGTCATAATTTTATTCATAAATTTAACAATTAAGAAGATTATGAATGCCATTATAACAAAATTAATAACATCTGTTAAAAATGCTCCATATTTTAAACTAAGTTTTATAATTCCTACATGAATATTTAAAACCATTCCTGAGAAATCTGCTTCACCAAACATACCAATAATTGGTGAAATAATATTATTTGTTAATGATGTTACAATTGATGAAAATGCACTACCAATTAAAACACCAACAGCAAGATCAACAACGTTTCCTTTGTTAATAAAATCTTTAAATTCATTTAACATTTTTTTCATACTACCACTCCCAATTAAATTGTACCATAAATACTATTTTATAGCAATTAATTAATTAATTTTTCACATATTTTACATATTAAAACATCTTATTTAATTATTATAAATACGTTCATTAACATATTTATTTAAGACTTTAGTTACTTTATGATAACCTAGTCCGTTTAAGTGTAATCCATCCTCAGTATACTTGTCTTTTAAATATCCTTTTTCATCAGTTAATGAATCATAAACATTAATGTAAGTTAGATTATGCTTAATACACATATCTTTTATATTTTTATTAAGTGATTGTATCTTTTTATTACCTATTTCTCGATATGGATGAGAATCTGGCTTTTTAGATAATGGATATACAGATTCTACATATATTTTAGCATATGGTCTATTCTTTTTGATTTTTAATACAATACTTTCAATATTTCTTAAAATCTTATCATTGCTTCTACCACTTGCCATATCATTAATTCCGATAAGTAATATGACTTTAGTAGGATTATAATCATATACTCTTTCTTTCATTTGTTTTAAAATATCAGTTGTCTGATCACCACCTACACCACTATTTACAATGTATTTATAATCATAATATTCATCTAAATCATAATAATTAGTAATAGAATCTCCAAGAAACACATAATTTTGTTTTTCATTAATATATTGGTGCTTAAAGTTTTTATAATCCTTTGACAAGTCTGTAGCATAGTTTATACTATAAATAGTAACTACTAGTAAAATAATTGAAGTTAAAATAGCCCAATACTTTTTGATATATTTTGTCATCTTCATTCCTCCTGCGAATTATAATAGCACATTTACTTCTAAAATTCAACTTAAAAATAGAGAAATTAATCTCTATTTTTCTGCTTCTTCTAGCATATTAGTTATAAATATACCATATCCTTTTAAAGGATTATCAACAAATACATGCGTAACCGCACCGATAATATAATCTCCTTGTATTATTGGACTACCACTCATTCCTTGAATTATTCCATTAGTTTTAGAAATTAATTTTTCATCAGTTATTTCAAAAACTAAATTTTTAATATTATTATCAGCATTAGATACTTTTGTAATATTAACTTCATATTCTTCTACACTTTTATCATCTAATACTGTTAGTATTTTTGCTTTCCCTTTTTTTACTTCATCAGCATGTGCAACTTTATATAATTTATCTTTACTAATTTTAGAAATATAGTCACCAAAAATTCCTTTATTAGTATTTTTAGATACATTACCATCTACTTTAGAAGTATCAAAAGTAGCTTTTTTTTCTCCTGGAACACCACTATCACTTTTAATAATACCTGTAACAGTTGATTCAAAAATGGTACCGCTTTCTATATCTAAGATATTTCCTGTCGTAGACTCTATTATTTCATGACCCAATGCCCCAAACTTCTTGGTTTCTGGATCAACAAAAGTAAGAGTACCTATGCCAGTAATACTATCTTTGACATATAAACCAGTTTTATAAGAATTATCAACCTTATACATGGTTAAATCTGTTTCATAATCCTCAGACCCTCTTGAATAACTAATTTTTAAAGTATCATCTTCTGATTTATTGATAATGCTGACCATATCATCAATATTATTAACATCTTGGCCATTTATTTTATTAATAATATCTCCTTCTTTTATGCCAGCATCTTTACTAGGATTTTTGTCTTTTATTTTATATGTTCCAACAACAACTATACCATCAGAATTTAGTTTAATTCCGATGTTTTCACCACTAGCAACAATGTAGTCTGAATATGCAATTACAGTGACTGGTAGTACAAGTAAAAGGATTAGAAGCACAAGGACTTTGTTTTTTAATTTAAAAAACATAAAAACGCTCCTTTATATACAGACTACATAATTATTTTTTGTAAAAGTTAAAAAAATATGCAATTACGACATATTTTTTACAATTTTGAAAATAATATAATTAGTGAAAATAAATTATTATAACTTTATACTTTTAACTAACTCCAAACATTTTTTAAATACATCAGATTCAGACCCATATCTAGATTCAATATCATCTAATCTTTTATTATATCCAACATCATTACCATATTTATCTATTTGCATATCAGCTTGATTAAGAATTTTTAAATATAATATAATGTCCAAAAAAAACGTAATATTATAGTTCCACAGGTTGTAATGGAACATATATATTACGTAGAATCCCATAAATCAATAATATTACAATTAATATATACCATATGTAATTAGGAATTTTTTTAACTAAACATTTTTTATCAACAATCCAACTATATATATAATCAATTAATAAAAATAAGATAGCTGGTGATAATATAAATAATAATTGGTTATATTGAAACGCTGCTTTAAAATCAAATTTTAAGATTGAAAACATCATTCTAGTTGAACCACATCCTGGACAATATAACCCAGTTAATTGATGTATAAAACAAGGAATATATATATGCATTAAATTACCAATTACTAAATATAGTATGCTGAAAACTAATAAAATTATAAGTATAAATATTTTTTTCTTCATAAATAAGAAAAGCCTTAAGCGGCTTGACTAACAGAATTATCTGACATTTTATTTAATTCATTTTGAACTAATGCATAAACAACAATACCAAGTCCAAAAATTTGAAGAATTAAATAAACAATTGCGTTATCATTAACAGGTAAATTTCTTTTTTCTTGCGCTCTTTTAATTAATTCACCCATTTTATATGCCCAATAAAAGCCATATATTCCACATGTAATAAGTGTTAAGAAGAAAGCTAAACCTCCAGATGCTAATTCAGTATCATTAGCAGCAGTCTTAACATCGTTTGTCATTACAACAAACCAATAAATTCCATATATTCCACATGTTACAATGGAAAGAACTATACATAGCGCAATATTTCTGTTATTTATCATTCTATCACTCCTCCTATATTAATTATATATCAAATATTCCTCTAAAACAATAATAAATTACAAATTATTATCATTTTTATCGATATTTGACGTATTTTCATTCATATTATTTACAAAATCATTTAATCCCATTGAAGTATTTGCTAAATTGCTATTAGTATTTTTAATAATTACTTCATCATTAGCTACATTATTTTCATTTGTAGTTTCAGATATACTAGTTGTTTGTTCCAAAGTATCATTATCTAATACACTAGATTCATTAGCATCAATACTATCATTCATTGAATCAGATACTAAATTATTCTCTGTTTCTGAATCATTAGTAGTTGTTTCTACATTATTTACATTATCCATTTCAGTATCATTAGAAACAATATCATTTATTGGTTGTTTAAAGAAATCCATATCATTTTGGGTATTATTAGGTATTTGATCTTCAACAACATTATCAACACTTTCATTACTAATATTTATATTATCATTAGTATTCAAATCAATAATAGGCTTTTTCTTGTTTTTACCAATACTTAAAACAACAATAATTACTACTAATATAATTAATAATAATCCTCCAACACCAGCTAATATAAAGATATTATTCATATTATATAATTCAAAACTAAACTCAATATTTTGAGGATCATTTCCGTATGCTAAAGACCAAGTTAGTTTTTTATTATCATTTTCCTTTTTTGTTGCATTACTTGATTTCGCACTATATGGTAAATTTACATTAAATGATAAATCCATTGAACTACTCATCTTTGATAAATCATCTAATGATTCAGTACTCTCACTATTTTGTGTATCAGCTGTAATATTATTTGTAACATCTTCAGTTACTTCATTACTACTTTCTGTTGCTGATTCATTTAAATCTGAAGAATTTAAATCACTTTCTGATGAATCAAATTTAAATTTAGCAGTATATGTATTTTTTAAAAAACCTTTTTTGACTTTAAATATCTTACTTGTATTATCTTTATTTGATAATACTCCAGATAAATCATAGTCAATATTTTTAGTATCACTTACATAATCAATATTAGATATCTTTTTTGATACTGTGAAACCTTTTAAAGAGTTTTCGTTATAATCTTCGATTTTAAACCCTTTATCTTGCAATTGCTTTTTATTCTCATCAGTTAGTAGTGATTGATCACCAAATACTGAAGTATCAAATGCATAAATTATAGTATAATCCATTGATTTATCTTTATTAATAGTCATAGTTGAATTAAATTTAACACATCCTGTTAGACAAAAAACAAAGATAAAAAATAATATTAAATATTTAACTGTTTTTTTCATTATATCTCTCCTTCTTTCTTTATAATTAAATATATGTTTTTAAATACTACATATCACCTACCATTTACCATATCCATTATAACATAAATTTTTTTATTTTTAAATATAAAATAAAATATGCATCATAAGTATAAATGGAAATAATAAGTGTCCGCACATTTAGTTACCTAAAATGTAAGATCTCTATACTTCTGATAATACCATATTTGAACTCTT
>CACZQD010000027.1 GCA_902783215.1 uncultured Erysipelotrichaceae bacterium | reverse complement strand
TTGTTGCAGGTTTGATATAATTTTTCTGCAATTAGTCTGATATTTCAATATTTTTCCCAAAAACTGCATTTACTCTAAAAATTTACGGAAATATTCCTTTTATATTGTATTTTATAGATAGGAGGCTAAGTTAGTGTCTACTCTTTCATATGAAATGAAGGAGGTGATTTTATGACTAAGAGAGATTTTTTAATCGCATCTTTGATCATCATTATCACACTTTTAATTATTTTCAATTAAAAGAAAAACGACACTAATGTAAATCATCAGTGTCAAACCAATTTGTAGACACTAATGTGCCTCCTAAATTAATTATATTATAAATTTCTTAAAAATACAATATTTTTTTATTTATTAAATTCATAAAAAGGAAAATTGGCTTTCACAGTGTATTATATATATGAAAGCTAAGTTAGTGTCTGCTCTTTCATATGAAATGAAGGAGGTGATTTTATGACTAAGAAAGATTTTTTAATCGCATCTTTGATCATCATTATCACACTTTTAATTATTTTCAATTAAAAGAAAAAAAACACTAATGTAAATCATCAGTGTCAAAACACATCGTAGACACTAATGTGCCTCCTAAATCAATTATATTATAAATGTTTAAATATTACAACTATTTTTTTATCAACTGCTTTAATTTAGTTCTAAAATCATTTTCTTTTTGATTTAATTCAATATAATTACTTCCATCAAAATTAGTACTTGAATCCATTTTAATATTACTAAAGTTATTAATGAATAATACATCACAACAATCGGTACCTTCAAAAGATCCATCTATAACTTTTTGTGGATCGATTACTGCTCCTTTGGATCCCTTAAATTTTGCTTCTTTAACACATACGCCATCAAATCTACCATTAAATATAACATCACAACAATTTGTACAATATAAACTTTTATTATAAATCTCTTGTGGATCAATTATTGCGCCCGTTGAGCCAGTAAAATCTGTATATAAAACATAAACTCCATCAAAAGGTCCGGTAAATATAACATCAGAACAATATGCATTTTTTAAACTTTTATCAAATATGTTTTGTGGATTAATTTTAGCTCCCGTTGAATCCTTAAAACTAGTTCCAATAACTTTAACGTAATCAAATGATCCTTCAAATTTAACATCTTCACACGATGAATTAAATAGACTTTTGTTTTTTATCTTTTGCGGATTGATTACAGCCCCTTTCGAACCTTTAAAGTGAACCTTTTCAACATTAACATCATCAAAAGGCCCAATAAATTCTACTCCTCTACACCTTGCACCATGCAAATCCTTATTGGCGATAGTTTGCGGATTAATACGAACATTATGTAATTTATAAAAATTATAATCAATACAATAAAAATCATCAAAACTAATATCTTTAAAATCTAATTTTTCTATGATTGGTTCAAGCTTTTCAGCAAATTTTTTATATTTTTTCCCTTCCTCAAATCCAACATAATTGAAAAGTATTTTATCTATAAATTCATAATCATATCCTAAATCCATTAAATTGATAATTTCACTAGTATTCTTTAATTCTTTTACAAGAATATCTCTTATCTGTTCATAATTCACATTAAAACCTCCCTAATAACTATATTTTAGCACGCCCCCTTTACCATGTCAACAAAAAAACTATCTTAAAGATAATCTTAAAGATAGTATTTTTTAACAGTTATTGATTAAAGAGATACTCTATTTTTTTACTTTTTGATATTCTTTTAAAACAGGTTGTATTTGAATATTTTCTATTGCTTTTTCCATCGTTGGTATTAAAAGATCATAATGCGCAATCAATGAATTAGGTTTAGTTTTATAATTATCTTGACCAAATGGTACAAAGTATACTAATTTATTATTATATAATTTCATAATATTTTCACCACTTAAACCTAAACCATCATTAGTTGAAAGTGCAATAACGACTGGTTTTTGATTTCTAAGTGTTGCTTTAACTGCTAAATTAACTGGATTATCTGTAATACCATTAGCCATTTTACCTAAAAAATCTCCTGTAGCAGGTAAAACGACCATAATATCCATTGGATTAGATGGCCCAAATGTTTCTGCTCCTACTATATCCTTAATCACTTTTCTACCTGTTAAATATTCAACAGCTTGAATAAAATCTTTACTTTTACCAAATCTCGTATCATACTTTACAATGTTTTCTGACACCACAGGATACACATCATATCCTTTTTCTGTTAACTGTTTGATATTATTAATTACTTGTTTTAATGTACAGAATGATGATGTTATTCCAAGTCCAACTTTCATAAACTCCCTCCTAAAACTTTTTAAGAAGTATTTTCCCTGCCCTTTCTGGATCATATTTTGATGGTATTGATGAGTATAAATAATAATTTAATGAATACTTATTAACTAAGTGTTGATCAATTCCATATGGATAAGATGCTACATCTAGAATATGACCATTAACATTTAATATCATTTCTTCCTTAATTATATTTTTAGGTACAGTATTTATAATTAAATCGCTATTCTCTAAATTACTTTTTAAAGCTTTAAAATTATTAGTAAAAAAGAATACTTCCTTATGTGAAGGTATTTTATTCACACCTAAAACTACTTGATAATCATCTTTTAAACACTTATACAACTCTTTACCAATTCTTCCATATCCTAAAATACAAATACGATCTTTCTTTATATTTTTTATATAATCCAATATACCATCAACCGTTATTTGATTATTCTCTTTTATAATATCTTCATCCTCCATAAAACTAATAATATTTTTATCTTTTAATTCATTTGGTACTTTACCTGTATATATTATACATTTAGAACTTATTTTATCAATCAATTCTTGACTAATAATAATATCATCTATTTTACCATTTTTAATACCATACATTGGTAAAATAATCATATCATATTTATCTAATTCTAAACTCCCCTGTTTTCTATTTTCATAACCTATACACTCTACATTATACTTTTTACTTAAATAATCAATTAATACCCCATACCTTTTATCTTTTCCTAAAAAAAGGACATTCATAAAAACTCCTCCACTCATCATATTTTATTATTTTTTTTAACTTTTGTGACACTTTTTCATAAAATATTTTAGGTGATAAAATGTGTGCGATATTAGGTCTTATTAAAAAAGATAAACAAATACCTCTATTTAAGGAAATGTTAGAACTAATGAAATGCAGAGGAAATGATAATAAAGGTTATTATTTTAGTGATGATATTTATCTAGGTCATAAAAGATTAGCCATTATTGATTTAGAAAACGGTAATCAACCAATGAGATATCAAAACTATATTATTGTTTATAACGGTGAACTATATAATACAAAAGAATTAAAAGAAGAATTAATAAAAAGTGGTATAACATTTGAAACTAATTGTGATACAGAAGTAGTACTAAAATGTTATATTTATTATAAAGAAAAAGTAATGGAAAAACTAGAAGGTATATATGCTTTTGCAATTTACAATACCAAAACAAAAAAATTATTTTTAGGTAGAGATAGATTTGGTGTAAAACCACTATATTACTCTAAAAAGAAAAAAGATTTTGTATTTGCATCTGCAATCAAAAGTATTTTAAAAAGTGATATTGTTAAACCAATATTAACAAAAAAAGAATTAGCTAATATTTTATCTTTTGGACCATCTAAAAGATTAGGTAGTGGTATATTCAAAGATATTTACGAATTAAGACCAGGTCATTATTTAATATATAAAAAAGGTAAAATAAAAATAAAAAGATATTGGAATATTAAATCATATAAGTGCTTAGACACATTTAGAGAAGCAAGTGAAAAAGTAAAAAAATTATTAACTGATTCAATAAAAAGACAAATGATCTCTGATGTTCCCATAGCCACACTACTTAGTGGTGGCTTGGATTCTAGTATTATTACAGCTGTCGTAGCTAAAAATATGAATACTAAATTAACTACTTATTCCATTGATTATGAAGATAATGAACACTACTTTAAACATAATAATTTTACTGTATCTCAAGATAATAAATACATTAATATTATGTCTGAGTCTTTTAATACCAATCATCAATATAAAAAAATAACTCAACAAGATGTAGTAAAACTGCTCAAAGATACATTGTACTTAAGAGACTATCCAGGTATGATTGATATAGACTCTTCACTTTATTGGTTCTCAAAAGAAATAAGAAAAGATTATAAAGTAATCCTATCAGGAGAATGCGCAGATGAAATATTTGGTGGATATCCATGGTTTTATAGAAAAGAACTAAACAATCAATTTCCATGGATAAACAATATAAGCTATAGGCAAAATTTAATAAATAAAAAACTCAAAATAAACTTAAAAAAAGTTATCAACAAAGAATATAAAAAAACAATTAAAGAATTAAAACATAAAGATAGGAAAAACAAATATAAAAAGCTATTCTACATAAACATGACACACTTCATGACTACCCTACTTGATCGAAAAGATAGAATGACAATGGGTGCAACCGTAGAAGCAAGAGTACCATTTGCCGACACAAAATTAATAGAATACTTATGGAATTTACCATTTGATTATAAATATCACCATAATACAGAAAAATACTTACTAAGAGAAGCATTTAAAGATATTTTACCCAAAGACATAATAAATAGAAAAAAAAATCCATACCCTAAAACCCATCATCCATACTTTCTTAAAGAAGTAACTAAACTATTAAAAGAAAGACTAAACAAAAACAACAACTTATCTAAAATATTTGATATAAACGAAATAAACAAATTATTAAACTCAAATGATACTGATGATATACCATGGTTTGGTCAATTAATGAATAAACCACAATTAATTGCCTATCTATATCAATTTGATCTATGGATAGAAAAATATAACATCGAAATTAAATTATAAATGCAAAATAAAAAGTCATAACTTCATATAGTTAAAGTTATGACTTTTTTGATATAATAATATTCATCAAGATATTACTTTTATATCTACAAGATTTTATAGTAATTTTCTTGTAGACACAGTTAAGTTGACGGCCCATTACTATGTCAATTGATCTTTAGTTATTATTTTAAAATTGTGTATAGAAAGTGTAAAGAAAAGATAATACTTTTGATATTATCTATTTTTAAACATATTTAAATCCTAAATATTTATATATCCTAGTAGCTCGTGGTATATCAAATATCCTAGCTATTAAAAGATTATAAAATTCATCTAATAATACAATTGATAATAGTGATATACATATAATTAAAAATGTTTTTTTAGACATTTTTTTAGATAAATATATACAAAATGGAACCATTATATACATTAATATTAAAGCAGAAAATCCAAATACTAAAACACTTCTTAAACATACAAATCCATCAATATTACCAAAGTTTAATATTTCTGTATTATAATCCCAGTATCTAGCGCCATTGTTTAATTTATATATTGCTAATCCTGAAAAGTATTCTAGTATACCAGTGACTAACATAGCTATTAAAAAGATTAGTATAGGATGTTTCTTTAATTTTTTTGTACTAATTAGTATTAGAATTGCTCCTATAGCATAAATATTAATCCATGGTAAGAAATTACCTCCTTGAAGATAAAACTCTTTCATACCACCATTAAAATAGTAAAAGATAAATTCATATACCCAACCAAATATTCCTGAAAAAACTATTATTAAGCAAATAATTCCAACTAACTGATATCTTTCTAATTTTATTTTATCATTTAAATAATCTTTAAATACTTCTTTCATATAATCCTCACTTATCTAATCTCATTGAATATGCTATATTTTTTAATTTAAAGCCAAATTTTTCATATGTTTTAATCGCACCTATATTTTCTTGATTTACTGTTAAATACATATCTGTACAATCATTATCTTTTGCTATTTCTTTAGCATAATTAAGTAAATAAGTACCAATTCCTTGACCTCTATGGAACTCATCCACACACATAGTTTCTACAATTAAATATCTTCTATCTTTAAACTTTTTATTCACACTTTTTTTATCTTTTATTCTAATAATTATATATCCAACTATTTTTTCATCTAATTTAACAACATATATTCTTTCATTCTTAATTAAATTTTTATACTGTCTTTTTGGTATTACTTCATCAACTGAAGCAAATAAATCCGGTCGCCAACTAACGTGTAATTCATGTACTTGTTTTGCTAATTCATTTACTCTTTTATAATCTTCTATATTTGGTAATTTAATTTTAACTTCCATATTTACTCCTAATATTCATGATTATCTATTTTTTTAATCATTACTTTATTTTTTTTCTTTTCTACTTCTAAATCATTATTTATATTTTTTAATTCATTCTGATTATCTTTTAAACGTTTACTTAATATATCCATACTTTTTAAAGTTCTATAATAATCTGGTATTTGATATTCATATTGACCAAATTCTTTAATAAAGTTATTTCTTAACTCTACTAAATCATCTAATGAATCATTAATTAAGTATTTAACTTTTTCAATAGACTCTTCCGCACTTTCTATTTTACTAGTAAAGTCTTCACATTTATAATCAACTTTAATAACTTCTTTACGCTCTAAACCTTTTTTTAAGTTCTTAATACCATGATTTATTAAAGATGCACCTAGTACCATATCAAAAGGTCTAAAACGAGAAAACGGTAAAGTAACCATACCTAATGCAATATTACCTAGTGATGATAACATTCTACCATAACCTGTTACTTCATAAGTTTTTCTTTCTTCTTTAGTTACTTGTCCTACTTTTTTATACATTTGATTTATTATTTCTTTTTGTCGAGTTAATTCATAAGCTATTTTTTCTTCATATGTTTTAAGTGTTACTACATTTAACTGTAATTCTTGTAATCTTTTTTTATTTATAATATCTTCTTTAGGCATCTTAATAGTTAATATTGGTTCTTCTATTAAACTACTTTCCTTTTCATCTTCTTTTTTTTCTTTTTCTTCTATAGTTTCTTTTTGATTTAATTCTAATTCATTTAAAACATTTTCATCAGAATTATTTTTATCTTCTTCATTTTTTATAATATTATTTTCAACTACTTCTGAAACATATTTTTCTGTTTCTTGTTTACTTTTTTCTTCTTTTTCATTATATCCTAACTTATTTTGATATAAGTTATCATCTATTGCTTCTTTCTTTAAAGTAATTTTTTTATCAGTATTTTCTTCTATTTTATCTTGACTACGCTTAATTGATGAATTAATAGATAACTTATTAAGTTCTAAACTAGCTACTTTTAACATATCATCCATTTTAGTAATACTATTTATATCATAACTAGTTATATGATCAATTATATTAATTGCTTCTTCAAAAGCATAACTTCGATTATTTGTCTCACCTTTTAATATTTCGTATTCATATTTTAAATCATTAATATTTTCTCTAATATTATGATACATTTTAGATAGATCTTCTCGATGCATTACCGGATATTGTAAATTAATTCTTACTTTATTTAACTCTTTACGTGTATCATTTACAAGTGATTTTGAATCATCAATTCGTCTTTCTAAACCATGAGCTTTAATTGATCCCATTTTTGATAAACCACTTGTCATTTTTTCATTATTAACTAATTGTTTTGGATCTATACCTTTTCTTCTAGTTGGTCTAATTAAATAGTAATCATATTTATCAAAATCAAATTCTTCCGTTTTTGGATCAACTTCTATATATTTTATTCCATTTTTATTTAAATCATTTAAAGATGATATCTTATCTACAACCTGATGTCTTAATCGAAGTGATTTATTTAATAAACTTTTAGATAATACACCAGAATTATATTTAGTAGAAATAACCATTTTATATCTATATCGATATAAAAAGCTTATAACACGATCTTTACTTGAACCTTTTTCTCTTCCACTATCGGTATCATTATCTTCAACTATATTGATATAATTCATATTATCACCATCAATCTAATTATATCATTAAATTATAAAAAAAAGAAGATTATTTCTTCTTAAAAAATGTGTATTTAATATTATCATCATATTTATCAAAATTTTCAAAAGATTCATCTACCATATGTTTACTTATATGATCATTAAAGTGCTCTTTTAAAAATTCTTTATTATTTATCAAAAGTTGATAATGAGTTTTTAATTTATCGAAACATTCTTTATCAATTATTTTAAGACCTGTATTAATAAAACTATTCATAATGAGTGCGGATGATCCTAAAAAACCATCACTATATTCTGAATCTTTAAATACTAAAATAGAATAAAGACTATTTAGAATAACATTAAAACTATAGTTATTTATATAATCTTGAAAATCATCATTATCTATATTAACTAAATCTGCATATAGTTTAGAACCTAAATACCAATCACTACTTAATTCAAATTTACTATTTATCATTTCTCTTTCTATATTACTATTAACAAATGATAAATAGTATTTACTACGAATAAAGTATTTGTAAAGTGATTGATATTCTTTTTTATGATTAAGATTATTTAAATAATACAAATAACCTCGAATATAATCAATTTCTAATGATTCATTTAAATAACTAACTATATTATTAATTTGATTCATAGAAAAGTTCTTTAATTTCAATTTATCTATAATACCTGTATTTAGACTTTCATCATAATATAAAAATCTATTAGTTAAATGGCAAAGAATTCTTCTATATTCTTTTGAATCATGATTTTGAACAATAACACTTTCATAGTTTGTTAAAAAATTCTCATCTATACAATATTTAGTAATATAACAACCCCATTGTTCTTTTTTCTTTTCATTAAAATTTAATTGTTTATATTTTTTATCTTCTATATCTCGCGCTAAAGATAGGTAATGAAGTTTTTGTTCATATTCTTTAGTATCTTTTTTATTTTCCAGTTCTAATTGAAATAATTCTTTATACAATTTATTAATAGATTTAGTGATACTTAATACATTGTTTAATTCTTCATCGTTTTTACTAGACCAATAGATTAATTTCATATATACCGCCTCAAATTAACTGTATATTATCATAAATTACAATTTCAGTCAAAACTATTTAATTTGTGTTATTTTATCTTTTCTTACAAGAAAAGCTTTTTCACTAATTTCAATTAATGGTAAATCACTATAACTATCTGTATACATATTTATAACTTTAACATTACTATACTTTTTCATTAATCTATTTACTTTTTCTTTTCCTTTACAGTTTAATCCAAGAAAATTTCCTGTATTTTTATCAACCTCGCTAGCAATTAAATCTTTAACTTTTAATTTTTTACAAATATATTTTAATAAAAATGTAGGTGATGCTGAAATAATAATATCTTTTGAATGTTTTTTATTTAAATAAAATTCTTTTATTTTATGTTGATTATTCTTCCAGAAATCTTCAACTAATTCATCAATATTTTTAAACTTAATTAAGAATTTAAAAAAGGATCCTTTTGCTTTAGTTTTACTAACTATTTTTAAAAAATATAAAATACAGTTAAAAGAAAAAGGTAATAGATAAATAATAATACTTTTCTTTTTCTTTAAACAATATTTATAAAAATCAATTGTTGCATCACCATCATAAATAGTACCATCAAAATCATATACATCTACTCTCATTAAATCACTCCATAATACTCTATAGCAAATTTAAACATATTAATTAATTCTGAAATATTAAATATCAGCATAATTAAGCAGCTACAAATAATAATTATTTTAAATAATGTTTTATTCAAACATAATTTCTCTATTAATAAATAGTATAAAATAAGATATGCCCAAGCAAAATATAAACTATATAATACTAATCCATTTTCTACTGTACCCCATCCAACAATTAATAATAAGATAACAGAAAATAAAACCCATAATGCGCTTAATCTAGCTATTTTATTTTTATGATTTATAACAAATCCAACAATACATAAAACAAGTATAGCAACACCAATAATATTAATTGAATTATATGAATATAGCTGATATCCTGGTATATGTTTTAATACTTTTAAATGTCCAGGATTAGCAATAAATATTCCTTTGATAAAATGTGTAAATTGATATACTTTATCCATGAAGGTTAACTTATGTGCAAAATTACCCAACAAGTATTTTAACATTTCCGGCCCAGTAATTATCTGAGGAAGTTGTCCTCCTATTATAAATACACCACAAAAAGCTAAAAAACATTTAAAGACATCCTTTACCCATTGTTTTAAATTTTTAATTTTAGTTATCAACGGGAAAATAATACCAGATGTAATTAAAGTTCCTACCGCACCAATATAACTATAATTTATTTTTTCTGGATTTTTATAATGCATATATATAGCTAATATTAAATAGAAAAGTCCAATAACATATTGTTCTAATACTAGTGAAAATAATAAATATGTATAACTACACATAAAAAGCAAATAAAAATATTTCTTATTTTCTTCTTTTATTTTTAATAACTGTCCTAACATTATTGTTGTAATAGCTACTAACATATACTGTATAATAGTCATTATAAGTTCATATGAAAAATTAAAATCAACTAAAAACAGAACATTACTTACAAAATGTGCAATAACACCAAAAGGCAATGCAAAAATTCCAAATAAAGGTTGTCTAATATCATTTTCAACAAAACTTGCATTTACATAAGTATTTCCCTTTAATAACGCACCAGAATCACTTGTATATATAACATCATAATTAACTATATTACCATCATAAACCGGTTTAGAAAAAGCAGTAGTAAAATAAATACTAGCAAATGAGATAATAATCGAAATAATGAATACAATAATTAAATATCTTTTTTCTGTTTTCGATAAACTTTTAATAAATGATAAAACTTTACTTCCGATTTTATCTAAAAATACAGATACAAAATACATAGTTACTGGAAGCGCACATAAACCGACTACAAAACTTAAAAATATAGTTTTAATTTTAAAGTGTAATAACTTGTCAAATACCATGTTAATCAAATCCATATTATGATTATTATATCCTGATAACACTTTTATAATATAAATAGATATAAAACTAATTAAAATAAATCTTTTCTTAGTAATTTTAAGATTAATAGTTTTTTTTATAAAAATATATAATGCAATTATAAAACTCAAAATTAAACTTAATAATACATGTGTTGATTTATAACGATTACAAAAAATTAAAGTTAAAAATGGGCAAGACAATGATAGAATAATAGCTATCAATCTTCTTTGTTTAACAGTAAAATTAATGTATTTCTCTTTCATATTACCACCTTATAAATATAATATTGTAAACACACTAAGTGAAAGAATTAAAAATAACAAAATAATAACTTTATCATTTAAAATTACTTCCGTAGGATCTCCGAAGTTGTTTTTTTCAATATTCATACTATATCTCATACTAATAATTATAACCAAAGGAACAGTCCATATAAGAAAATTATGATAATGTCCCATTATAGTATTATCAATAGTCCATAATGAATAAAAAATAATAGACATTGATAAACACATATACATATTTTTATCTAAAAATTCTTTATTATAATATTTTAAAACATTTCGGGCTTGTGATCCCGATTTATTAATTTCATTTCTTCTTTTACCTAACGACAAGTAAAATGAAATAGTAACAATTGTTAAATATAACCAATTAGACACTACAATACTTAATATACTAGCTCCATATAATACTCTAATGACAAAACCTGCAACAATTATTGCAACATCAAGTATTGGAATATTCTTTAGACCTAGACTATACAGAATATTTATTATTAAATAAGATAATAATAAAACCATAGATACTATTGGTATTTTAAAAATAAGTAGCAAAAGAAAACTTATTACACAAAATACTACAATCAATATTTTCGCTTTGAACACTGACACACTACCTGATGCAATAGGTCTATTCTTTTTTGTTTCATGTTTCATATCCTTCTCTTTATCCATAATATCATTAAAAATATATATGGAACTGGCAATTAAACAAAATGAAATAAAGCCTATAAAAGTCATAATAAAATTATCACTCTTAAAAAATTGTCCACTAAAAATAAGCGGTATAAAAATTAATAAATTTTTTATATAATGCTTAGGACGTATCAATTTAATATAATTTAACATAATCAACTCTCCTTTTCTCTTTATTTATTATAGCACAAATAATTACCATTGTCATTAAATTGTCAAATATAGACATTTAAAAACTATAGTATTACAATAGATGTAAATCTTTTTAATAATATTTACTATTTAATTAAACTATTAAAAAAATGCTTTAACACGACATTTAGTAAATTCTTTTTCAGAATTATTTGATAGATTTTTATATACAACAACATATCTAATTACTTACAAATTATCATTATATAAATTAGAAATAATGTTTACTTTTTTCTGCATATTATCTATCATCAATAAATTCAAAAAAAAAAAATATCATCAACATAACGATATTCTTTTTTATTATTATTTTACTTCTTTTTTCTTTCCTAAATACAATCCTAATGATAACAAACCTATTATATAAACTACTGACAATCCAGCTACTACTAGTAAATTTACTATATCTGGACTTTTTACAATTGCATTTCCTGCAATATTTGTAATCCAATAATTAGCTATGTTTATTTTCTTGGTTTTTACTAATAATTGTAATAAAGGTAATGCAGTCCCTATAATATTTGGACCAATTAAACATGCTACCATACTTGGACCTATTTTTTCAAATATATAACTTAATACTACATATAGGCATATAGTTGCACCTATTTGCATTAAATAAGCTAATATATAATAAATATATTTTGATTCAAATCCCATTCCATTTCCTATTGTTATAACAAATGTTAAAATTATAGGTACTAAATACATGATTAGTGTTGCTACTAATGCAACTATATATTTACTTAATAGATATTGTTTTTTAGTATATCCCCTTGATATTATATTCTTTAATGTACCATCATTGCTATCTAAACAAGCAAATAATACAATTACAACAGTTATTAATATTTCAGTACTTGATAATAAACTAGATACCTCTGGAATAAATGTAGCAGTAAATTCTTTTTTTATTAGTAATGATGCTACTAGATTTATTATAGGTGATAAAAGCATTAATGCAGAACATATATAAAATGATTTTAAACTAAATAAATTTCTTAATTGTAATTTAACTAATCTTTTCATTTTAAGCACCTATCCTTTCCATAACGTAGTCTTCTAAACTTATAGAATTATTATATATAGAGCTTACTGATACTCCGCCATTTACTAATTTAGTATTAATAAATGCTGTATCTTCTTTTGAATCTATTATAATAGTATTATCCTTTGTTTTAATAATTTTTTTATCTATCATAGTTTCTAATATTGATAGTGCTTTTTTTGTATCATCAACTTCTATTATTACTTGTTGTTTACACTTTTCTAACAACTTCTTAGCTTCGATTTCTTCAAACAATGTTCCATTATTTATAAATCCATATTTAGTTACTACTTTTGCAAGTTCATCTAATAAGTGAGATGATATTAAAAATGTAATACTTTTTTCTTTATTTAATTTTAATATTAAATCTCTTATATCTTTAATTCCAGCTGGATCTAATCCGTTTATTGGTTCATCCAATAGTAGTATTTCAGGATCACCTAATAAAGCAATAGCTATTCCAAGTCTTTGTCTCATTCCTAAAGAAAAATCTTTTGCTTTTTTATTCCCTGTATTAGCGAGTCCTACTAGTTCTAATATTTCCGGTATTTTGTCTTCGTCTGCTCCATATATTATTGAAAATCTTTTTAAATTTTCATAAGCTGTTGCATTTTTATAAAGACCAGGTGCTTCTATAAGTGATCCCACTCTAAGACCTACTTCTTCAATAGTTTTATCTCCAAATAGTTTTATTTCACCACTAGTTGGATTAGTAAGTGATAAAACTGTTCGCATAAATGTAGTTTTACCTGCTCCATTTTTTCCTACAAACCCATAAATATCTCCACGATTAATAGTCATGTTGATATTTTTTAAAATTGTAGCATCTCCATATTTTTTAACTAATGCATTAGTTTTTAAAATTGTATCCATAACTTCCTCCTTCATTTTAATTATATACATTAAGTTATAACTATTTATACTTTTTTATTTTACATAATCTTGTTTAATCACGAATTCTACTTTTTACTTTCTTTGTCAGCTTTTTTAACAACCTTACCAACATGACGAATTTTGGAAATCATTTTAAAAATTCCAATACTTTGACCATATGCTTTATTCGCAGCTAAATATTCATCTAATGTAAAATCGTATCCTAATTTTTGCGCTGCATCTACAACTTTTCTTTGTTGTTCTCCTTCAGGGGCATTTTTATCATAACTACCTGCAGGTTTTAATACTTCCATTTTGTATAACTCTCTAATCAACTCATCATCTTCATAAAACTTTTTTACAAATTCTTTTGCACTTTCCATTGCCATAGCTACACCTCTTTCCTCAATTTATTGATTTATATATTTTTATTATAATTTTCTTTTTTGTATTAGAAAGAATATCTAAAATACTTTTATCAATATAGTTATCTATTATAATTATTTCTTTTTATAGTTTCATTTATTCGTCTAGTTTCTACTTGATATAATACTGCTCATAAAACCTACTCTGAATTGTTACCAATATTATACCAAACAAACATTCATATTTTAACTGTTATATCTAGAAATATTTAAAATTATTCCAATACTACAAAGTGTTATTAATAAACTAGAACCTCCATATGATAGGAATGGTAATGTAACACCTGTTACGGGTATTAAACCTACTACAACCATTAAATTTAGTAATGCTTGAAAAGCCATTTGAAAAGTTATACCAAATGCTAAATACTTACCAAATAAGTTGTTGCACTTCTTACTAATATTAAAACAAGTAACAATTATAATTAAAAATAACGATGCTATAATTAATACACCCATAAATCCTAATTCTTCACTAATAATGGAAAAGATAAAATCTGTTTGTGGCTCAGGAAGATAAAAATGTTTTTGTATAGAATTACCAATACCAAGCCCAAATAAACCACCTGGGCCAATAGAATAAAGGGATTGAATTATTTGAAAACCACTACCTAAGGGATCAGACCAAGGGTCTAAAAATGATAGAATACGCGCTAAACGATATGGTGCAATTAAAATTAAAGCAGTTATACCAGATATCCCTACCAAAGCAATTTTATAAAAAAATTTAAAGTTCACACCACCAACAAACATAATCCCTATAATAGACATTACTAGAATAGTTCCTGTCCCAAAATCTGGTTGTAACATTATTATCCCAAACATTAGTAAAGTAAGTCCTAAAATAGGTAATACACCTTTTTTGATTTTTTTCATACTATTTTCATTATTATTTAAATACTTTGATACAAATATAATTAATCCTAGTTTAGCAAATTCACTTGGTTGAATACCAAATGGACCAATTCCAAACCAACTTCGACTGCCATTTCTAATAGTTCCAATACCCGGTATTAAAACTAAAATAAGTAGTGAAAAACAAATTGCTAAAATTATATTAGCTTTTTGATAATACCATTTATAATCTATTTTTGAAATAAAATACATCAGTACAAGACCAATTAAAAAAAAGAAACTTTGATTTTTAACAAATTTAAATGGATCGTCATATTTATATTCAGCCCATACATATGATGCAGAATAAATCATTAAAATTCCAAAGATTGATAATGCAATTACACTTATTAATAGAGTTAAATTGATTCGTTTCATAATAGCACCTCACATGAAATAGCAATCATACTTGCAATCAAACCAATAGTCCAAAATAACTTAACAATATCTTTTTCTTTCATTCCTCTTTTTTCAAAACTATGATGAATTGGAGTTATTAAAAACAAACGTTTACGTGTTAATTTAAAATATATTCTTTGTAAAAGACAAGTTATCGTTTCAATAACAAAAACTATTCCTATTAAAATTAACAGTAATTCATGTCTAGTAAGTATCGCAATACTTCCCAAAGTTGCTCCTAAAGAAAGTGATCCAGTATCTCCCATAAATATCTTAGCTGGATTAACATTATAAAATAAAAAGCCAAGTAATCCACCACTTATAATGAAACATAATAAACTTATTTCATAATAACCATCTAACCAAGTTGTTTTTAAGGTAATAAGACCAAAAGCAATAAAAGCAATAAAACTAAGTCCTCCAGCTAACCCATCTAAACCATCAGTTAAATTAACAGCATTACTACTAGCTACTAATACAAAAAGAATAAACAGACCATATAACCATCCAATATTTAATCGTATATTAAGAGAATGAATCCATAATAATGGTTCATTATCACTAATCATGAATAAATAGAAAAATACAATAGCAATAATTACCTGCATCATAATTTTAGAAGATTCACTGAGACCTTTATTATTATTTCTTTTTATTATTAAATAATCATCAATAAATCCTATCAATGCATAACTAATAAATGTAAACATAACAATTAGTAAATTACCACTAAATGGTACTTTATTTAATAGAAGCAATAAAATAATTAATACAATTGTTGGAAAAATAAATATTAATCCACCCATAGTTGGAGTATCTTTTTTATTTTCATGAGCATCCTCTAAATAAATACTCAATCGTTGATTAATTCTATTCCTTTTTAAAACTTGTATTAAATATTTACCAATAAACAATGACATTAAAAAGGATAATAAAATAAGAAAAATAATAGGATTCATTTCTCCTCCTTTAACATCAATCTAATTGTTTCTCCTTCTGCTAATTCACTACCTGCTTTACTTGATTGATATGTAATAACATCTCCATCACCGGAAAACTCTACTTTAAAATTTTTTAATTCTTTTATAGCTTCCTGTTTTGTTAATCCAATAACATTTGTTACTTTATAATAGTTTGTATCTATGTAATTATATTCTTTTTCAATACCATCATTACTTTTTTTTATGCCCAAGGCATCAATAGAAGATGACAATACTTTTTTAGCAATTGGCGCGGCAACTCACGTCCTCATAAGTGAAAAAACATACTTAATTTAGACCTTGTTTTACTTAAAACAAGGGTTTTATCTTATAAAATATTTCTATGTTTTTTTCATCATCTATCACAATTTTATCAATTAAACTTGATATCAGTTGTATAGATGGCTTTTTTAGTTTTAAAAACTCCTCTATAGATTTTTTATACTTATCATTAACATTAGTATTCCTATTTTTTAGTTGATATATTTTCTTATCTATTTCCTTTAGTTCAGTTTTATTCTTTTCATTATTTTCTAGAAGTGTATTGTAAGCATTAAAAAATATTTCTTCACTAACAACTTTGTTAATCTTATCCATATAAATATCATTTATTCTAGTATTAACTAAATTAACTTCGTTTTCTAACTTTTTCTTTTTGGCTTGTAATTCTACTAGTAGTTTATTAGTCTTATCATTGTTCTTTAAGATAGTCTCTAAATCATTTACTCTTAAATACCTTTTACACATTCTTTTAATACTCTTTAAAACTTTTTCTTCTACTTCTTCATAATCCATCTTATGAGGAGTACAAGCATTATACTTACTCATCTTACGATA
>CACZQD010000026.1 GCA_902783215.1 uncultured Erysipelotrichaceae bacterium | reverse complement strand
CCCTGAAGAGGTCACGAATAAATGTGACCTCATTTTTGTTGCAAGAAATTACAAGAAAATAAGCAAATATTACAACTTTTTTGTAAAGTTTTCTACTTTGGTATACTTTTTACATACGAATTACATACGATTTTTTTGTATGAAAAACGTATGTATTTTTATTGTGAAGTCTTATAAATCCTAGAAATTATTAATTTTTGCTCTCTTCAGCAGTGTTTGGGTGGAAAATTGTGATATAATTATAAAAGGAGATGATGATATGTCAAAACTAAACGTTGATCAAAAGAATATTAAGCTATTACTTGCCGACAAGAAAGCTGATTTTTTGATTCCAGATTATCAAAGACCATATGCTTGGTCTGAAGAAGAATGTCAAACATTATGGGAGGATATATTTGCTTTTGCAATTCCAGAAGGAGATGCAACAAGATTTAATAGTGAAGAAGAGTATTATTTAGGTCCCATTGTAACATTTAAAAATGATAATAATAAACTTGAGGTGATTGATGGGCAACAAAGATTAACTACTTTAATGCTATTGCTTAGAGCATTCCATATTAGCTTTGGAAATATGCAAGATGAAAATTCTAAGAAGATTAAAGAGATTATAGAAAGTTGTATCTGGAAAACTGATGAGTTTGGAAATGCAAATAAGGATTTATTGAAGATTGATTCAGAAGTTGCTACCGATAATGATAAAGAAGAATTCCTAGAAATATTAAATACAGGTATTGCAACATCTAATATGAAAAGTAAGTATGCGGAAAACTATAGATACTTTCAAAAGAAGATAGATGAATTCTTACATGGATATCCAAGTTACTTCTCATATCTACCAGCAAGAATATTAAATAATTGCATTTTACTTCCAATTGAAGCTGATAATCAGAATACTGCATTAAGAATATTCTCAACACTTAATGATAGAGGACTTCCATTATCAGATGCAGATATTTTTAAAGCACAATTTTATAAGTATTATTCAGATAAAGGTGAAAAGGAAAGCTTCATTAACACTTGGAAAGAATTGGAAGAAGTATGTGAAAAGATATTCAATCCATTATCTGGTACACCAATGGATGAACTATTTACTAGATATATGTATTATGAAAGAGCAAAGATGGGTATTAAATCATCAACTACAGAATCATTAAGAAGATTCTATGAAAGAGATTCTTATAAATTGCTTAAGAATGACACTACATTATATAATTTAGTAGATTTAGCAAACTTCTGGAATGACATATCAAGCCAAAATAGAGAAAGATTTAGCGATAGAGTATTAAATAAATTATTTGTCCTTAATTTAGCACCAAATGGTATGTGGACATATTTCTTATCAGTTTACTTTATGACCAATAAAGATGATAAAGGTATGTTGGATGATGAAAAGTTATATAGATTTTTAACAAAATCAATAGCATTTATTTGGACATATGCATTCTACAATCCAGGTGTTAATGCTTTAAGAACTCCAATTTATGATGAAATGATTAATATTATAAATGGAATTGATGTTACTTTTGATAAGTATAAATTTGATAGAGAGTCTATAAGACAAAGCTTAATAAACTATTCATTTGATAATAGAAGACCAATTACTAAATCTATGCTAGCATGGTGGGCATTTACAAATGAGCAACAGGCATATTTATCGTTAGAACAACCTTTTGAAATTGAACATATTTACGCAAAAAATAGACAGGATATAGATAGTGGTCTAACTGATAAAAGAAATCTTGAAAGATTAGGTAATAAATCATTACTAGAAAAATCAGTTAATATTCGTGTATCTGATTTTAGATTTGAAGATAAAGTTAAAAAGTATAAAGGCTACATGAATGATAAAGGTAAGTATATTGATGGCACTAAGATTCAAGATTTATTAACAATAGATAGTAGATATCAAGATTTTACTGAGGATGATATAGTATCGAGAAATAATCTAATTATTGAATCATTTATGAATTATATATTATCAGAAAAACTATTCAATTAATAAAGAAGTCAGTCAGAAATGGCTGATTTTTACATACGATTTTACATACGAAAAAAATAAATTCCCAAGTTGTCTCGAGTGTGCTCAAGTGTGAAAATAACGAGTAATAAAGGGCTTTAATGGGTCACAACTATTCCATAAAGCCGAAAACTAGGGTCCCTGAAGAGAGTAACTATCCATTATCTTATCTTTTGGCTTATAGAATAAAATATGATATACTTATGATAGTCTTGTATTTACAGTAGTTATAGATAAATATTGTATGAAAATATCAAGAAAGGATTATAATTTATGTTTTATAGAAGAATACCTAATAATAGGAAATTAGAAATATATAAGGAAAAAGATTTTATAGAAGAAGAATTAGTTGAGATACCTGATGACTGTGGAATAGCAGTAGAAATGCAATATCCATTATTAGAAATGAAACATTCTATTGATAAATGTCTTGTTAGACAATCAGTTTTATATAAATTATTAAAAGCAAAAGAATATTTACCTAAAGGTATTGCTTTTAAAATATTAGATGCATATAGACCTTTAAATCTTCAACAAGAGATTTATGATAAATATAAGGATAAAATAATTAAAACATTTAATTTAGAGCATTTATCTAAAGAGGAACAAAATAATATTATTATGAAATATGTATCAATTCCTATCGATGATGAAGAAATACCTCCATTACATACAACAGGTGGGGCGATAGATTTAACGCTCATTTATGAAGATACGAAAGAAGAGTTAGATATGGGTGTGAAATTTGATGAATTTTCAAAACTAACTAATTCATGTGCATTTGAAGAAAAAGGAATGGATAAACAAATTAGAAAGAATAGGCGAATATTATATTGGTCTATGATAAAATCGGGATTTACTAATTTATCTAGTGAAATATGGCATTATGATTATGGAGACAGAGCTTGGGCTTTTTACAATAATAGTAAAGCTATTTATAAGGGGATAAATAATAAAAAAACTAGTAAGTAATAGTTAACTAACTAGTTTTTAATTATCTTTAAATTGTTTTTTTATTTGCATCTTTAATAATTTCTAAATTATTTAATAATCTTTTGTTAGTTGGATCTAGTTCTATCGCTTTTTCAACACTTTCTAAAGATTTATCAAATTTTCTTTCATGAAAACAAGCAATTGACAATAAATCATAGATAGTATTATTCCAACTAAATATTTCATTGATATAGGATTTAGAGTGATTTTTAATTTTTAATGCTTCATTACAATAATAAATAATTTCTTGATAGTTATTAAGTTGATATTCTAGAAGTGCTCGTTCAACAAAAGGATCACGAAGATAAGGTGCTTCTTTCATAGCTTTATCTAAACACATCATTGCTTCATCATATCGTTTTAAGTTTTTATAATCTCTAGCAATAAAGCGCATAGATGCACATATTTCATCTTTCCAAGTTGAACTTTTTAAATTTAAATGTTTAATTAATGTATCAATCGATTTGTTCCATTTACCATAATACATATATTCCGTCTGCCTCTTTCATTGAACTATACCATCGATCAATATATTTTTCTTCATTTTTACAAATGGCATATACACAAATTTTATATTTTTTCATATATCCTCGGTTATGCTTGTAAAAAATTATTGTAGTCTAGTAATGATAAGGTGTGCGGATACAGGTTCAGTTCCACCTGCAACTGGAGTAATAGTTAAAGCAGCTGCATTACTAGCTGGATTACGTAGAGTCAATATAGAATTAATACTTGTTGTAGTGATAATAGACATTCCAATATTTATGACTTTCTATTTTACAATTTATATATGTCTATATTATATTAAAACAGTTTAATAATTTATAAATAGTTTTAAAAAGACTATAAATATGAGTAATGAATTAATTCTATTATTGTCAAATATGATCTATCATGTTACAATTTAAATGGTGAATAAAGATGATTGAAAAAGTTAATAGGTTAAAAGAAATGATAGATGAATGTAATAATATTGTTTTTTTTACAGGTGCTGGAGTATCTACCGAGAGTGGTATTAAAGATTTTCGAAGTAAAGATGGATTGTACAATGAAAAGAATAGTTATAAGTATCCACCAGAGTATTTACTAAGTAAAAAGTGTTTTGAAGATGATTTGAAAGAATTTTATAAATATTATAAAGATAAAATGAATTCGCTTAATTATAAACCAAATGTTACTCATAAATATATTAAACAATTAGAAAATCAAGGAAAAGATGTAATTGTTATTACACAAAATATTGATGGTTTACACGCTAAAGCCGGTAGTAGTGTGATCTATGAGTTGCATGGGACAGTTAATAAAAATCATTGCTTAAAATGTGGTAAGGAATATAGTGGTGAATACGTTTTTAAATCAAAAGGAATACCTAAATGTGATTGTGGAGGAATTATTAAACCTGATGTTGTATTATATGGAGAATCATTACCGGAAAATGAATGGATAAACAGTGAGCAAGCAATATCAAAATGTGAATTATTAATTGTAATGGGTACTTCTTTAACGGTTTATCCAGCTAGTGGTTTAATTAATTTATTTCGCGGAAAATATTTGGTAATATTAAATCAAGAAAAGACACCTTTTGATAAAACTGCTGATTTGGTTATTCATGATAAATTATCAAATATTTTTTAGCACTCTCTCTTGACAAATGCTAAAAAATGTGGTATAATTTAATCGTAATAAGGAAATACTTATTATGGTATTAAGATTGTATATTTTGAAAGGGAGATGATAATATGATGTTAGTACCAAGAAGAAGTAATTTTGATTTGTTTGATGATTTCTTTAATGACGATTTATGGTATCATAAGGATAAATCTATTATGAAATCAGATATTAAAGAAACGAGTGATAAATTTATCATTGAAACAGATTTACCAGGATATGATAAAGAAAATATTGGATTAACTTTAAATAATGGATATTTAGAGATTAATGCTAAAGTTGAAAAAAACAATGATGAAAAAGAAGGAGAAAAATATCTTCGTCAAGAAAGATTTTATGGTGAGTGTTCACGTAAATTTTATGTAGGTGATGATATTAAAGAAGAGGATATAAACGCTAAATTTGATAAAGGTATTTTAGTTGTTGAAATACCAAAGAAAGAAAAAGAAAACAAATCAGAAGAAATTAAGCAAATTGAAATTAAATAACTACTAATTAATTTTAGTAGTTTTTTCTTTTATAATGTGTTAAAATGAAGATGGTGATAGTATGTATGATGTAATAATTGTAGGAGCAGGACCTGCTGGTTTGTTTTCTGCTTATGAATTAATAACGCAAAATAGTAAATTAAAAATTGCTATTTTAGAGAGGGGTTCTGATGTTAAACATCGGGTTTGTCCTATGAATAAATTAGGAGTTCCATGTAAAAATTGTAATCCTTGTGCGATTCTTTCTGGATATGGTGGCGCTGGAACTTTTTCCGATGGCAAACTAAATTATATTCATAAATTAGGAAAAAGAGATTTAACTAAGTATATGAGTGAATCAGAAGCTATTCAATTAATTGATGAAACTGAATTAATATTTAATAAATTTAATATGGATGCAGATGTATATCCATCTAATATGGAAGAAGCTAATCGAATAAAAAAAGAAATAGCTATTTCAGGGGCAAAATTATTAGTTATTAAACAGAAACATTTAGGTAGTGATCATTTACCAGAATATATTGATGGTATTTGTGATTATTTGATTGATCATGGTGTAGAATTGATATCTAAGGCAAATGTAATGGATATTAATAAATTAAAAGATAAATGTGAAGTAATTTATAAAAAGAGTAAAGAAGAAAAATCATTAAAATCTAAATATGTAATAGTCGCACCTGGAAGAACAGGAGCTAAGTGGGTTCAAGAATTTGCTGATAAACATAATATTCAATATTTATCACAAAGTATTGAAATTGGTGTTAGAGTAGAAGTAAGAAAAGATATTATGGAAGATATTACAAATGTAATTTAT
>CACZQD010000025.1 GCA_902783215.1 uncultured Erysipelotrichaceae bacterium | reverse complement strand
TATAATCAACTTGATCATATTTGCGAATATCAATATTATCAAGCTTAATTGTTCCCTTATCTTGCTCAATTAATCTTAATAATAAATTAAATAATGTTGTTTTTCCACTACCAGCTTCACCTACAATAGCAATCACTTTATCGTGTTCTAATTTTAAATTTATATTTTTTAATATTCTTTTATCATTTACACTATATGATACATTTTTAAATTCAATACTTCCAAACAATTCATCAATAGGAGTATTTCCACATTCAACATATGAAGAATTGTAATTTAAAATATCATTAATACGATTTACCTTAATATTTGTTTCTCTAATTGTTTCTAAATTTTCTTTTAAATCCCCTATATATTCAATAATATATCCATGATAAGCAATAACTAACACCAATATATCTAACGAAGCATATCCTTTAATAATTAGCCATAGCATAATTAAATATAATAAGAAACGAAATATATAATTAATGTATTTAACATCACAGTCTCGCTTCTCAATATAATACCTTTTTGTTGTATAACTTTTAGTAAAGCGACTATGAATCTTTTTTGTTCGATTAAGCAATTTATCTAACATATTAAAAGTCTTTATTTCTTGAATGCCAGTTGTAATTTGATTTACAATATCACTAAATTTATCATCATAATAAATATCTTTTTCATGATAAATAGATACCTTACGATCATAACTAATTGTATAAACAAGATAAATGATACTATATATTATTAAAACAAGACATACCCAAATATTTTTAAAACCAACAATAATAAAGACAGCCAATAATTGTAAAGTTCCGGTTATTGTTTCACTTATTTCATCATTCATATCACCAATTTCAATAATGTGACCATTAATTGAATTCATAAGTCTTCCCTTACTAATAACACTATTAAAACCACTATCTACATTAACTAATTTATTTAATATTCTTTTTTGCATCTTTTGATAGTAATAATTCATATTCTTGCCATACAATTTATAATTAATATAAAGAGCAATATTATAGATTAAATATGACAAGAAATAAGCTATTAAACATAAATAAACTAAATCATTATTACCACTTTGTAAATATTTAACAATTAAGGAACCAATGAGTGGAATTAATACGTAAAACCCTTTATAGATAATGGCTGATATTATTATCATAATAAAATATGATATTTTAATTTGGGCTAAATTAATATAATTTTTTATAAAATTATAATATTCTCTAATCATACAACCACCTACTATCTATTTAACTAATATAATTATAACACATTTGTCATTTTTTATAAATGTGTTATGCCATTTTAAGTACTAAAATCTTTCCAACAATTTTTTTGATATTCTCTATATTAGTTAAACATTTTCTCTAAAAATTTTTTTGTATGTTTATTAAAAAATAAAACTTTTATGATTATACTCCTTAATGATGAATAGAATATAAAGTTTAAGATTTTTCTGAAATTTAATTTATTTATTACTTTCTTTAAATTTTTTTTATAAATATGTTTTAAATTCTTATTTTTACAATTTATATGTTGAACAATTGATTCTGCAGCAATTTTTCCAGATAATAATGCATAATATATTCCCTCCCCTGTTACAGGATCTACAAAACCAAATGCATCTCCTGTCAATAGTTTATTATTATCTACTACAAGATTACGTTTAGTATTAAATAACGGAATATGAAACCCAGATAATTTAATATCTTTTGTTTCTATATTACTTTCATTACAAAACTTAATTAACATTTCTTTATAATTATCTTTAAGAAATCTAAACTTACCCATACCAATATTATTAAACCCTTGTTTTGGGAAAATCCAACTATATCCATATTTAATATTATCAAATGATAATAAAATATTATCGTTAGTTGTTTTTCCCTTTATATTACTTTCAACACAAAAGCCTAAAATTTTATTTGTATATTTTCTACTAATACCATTAACGCCATCTGCAAAAATAATATAATTATATTCATAATTATCTTTTTCAGTTATAACAACACTATCTGTTATCTCTTTAACTTGTTCATTTTCAAAAATATTATCGGTATATTTTTTTATATAATTTAAATTGTTATTATCAAACTGTGTTCTGTCAACCGAAATAGCTGGATCATTTAAATTTAGTGTATAAATTTTATTGTTTGATCGTACAGATAGTTGTTTTATTTCATTGTATGGAATATTTTTAAAATTAAATTCTAATTCATTCAATAAATTTACACATTTATTAGTAAGACCTCCAGCACATAGTTTTTTCCTTGGGAATTTATCTTTATCAATCATACAAAAATTAATATTATTATTTATTAAAATTTTAGCTGCTGCAACTCCAGCAGGACCACATCCGATAATAATTACATCATATTTTTTCATCTTTTATATTCACCCCAATATTATTTTATCATAATTTTCGACGTTTTTTATTAACAACTTAATATATATTATCACATATACATGATAACACATTTTGACATCTTTTTTCGATTTATATTAAAAAAGATTGTTTTTTATAACAATCTCAAACTATTTTTTATCTTTTTTTATATTAATATTTATAAATATTGTAGAAATTATTGATAATACAAATATTATATAAAATATATTTTTACCAATAAAGATAGCTAATAAAGATAAAATACCTAAGACAATTACCTCGGTAAAACATAAACTCATCTGCCCTACCGATGATAATAGATCATTATTTTCTTTTGAGTCTTTAATAATATTTTGAATTGATGTTTGTATTGATGTTTCATATACCTTTTCGAAGTTATCACTTATATTCTTATTTAATGAGACAATAACCTTATTTTTAGTAAATAAGTATATAAATGTAATAACTATTCTTATACTAGAAACTAAATTATTAGATCTAACAAGATTTTTATCAGTATATTTTCCAATTAAGAATATTGTTAAAAACTGAAACAATAGGGATATAATAACTACTACCGAAAACAACGCAAAATTATTTAATATAATATATAAATATAGTGGTACAAATAATCTTTCTATAATATGATTAGTCCTAAATGCATATATAATCTTATATCTACTTTTACTTTTTAATAGATACCTAATAGTAGATTTAAATATATGAGTTTTCTCTTTAGGTTTATAATCTATTTTCAAAACTGCAAGATACTGTAATAGAAAAAAGATTATAATGACAATTAACAAAGTAAGAGTATTATTATTTAATACACCCCATGCAACTAATAGACTTGCACATATTGTGCCTGTAATTTTAGATATATAATAAAAACTATTGAATTTGCCACGATGTTCGTTATCTACATAATTACTACATAAAGCATCAGAAGAAGGATTTGATAATCCCATAAAACCTAGTGCGAAAACAAATATAATTATATTTCGATATAAACTTGCACTATTTAACATAAAATAAGAATTGATAATGCTGAATATATTTGATATTAATATACACTTTGCTACTCCCACTCTATGAGATATTGTAACAAATAAAGGAGTAATTAATCCTGTGATTAAAAATCTAATTCCATATAATAGTAATATTAAGTAAATTGGCAAACCAGCTTTATAAAGCATTACTGTACCAAAAGTCTCTGATAATGCATTAGCAAAATTAAAAAAGAAAATACTTAAATACATGTATTTATATTCATTCTTCAAAAAATATTGTTTAAACATCACACCACTCATTTCATTTATTATAATTCAAAATTTCAATAACATAATTATTAAACATCAACAAAAAGAACATTAAGTTCTATATTTTTATACTGTTAATGTTTTTATCTAATGATTCATTAATAATAAATTCTTCTGGTTTTACATAAGGTGTAATTTGTTTCCGATTAAATTCTCGTTGTTCAGCTTCGATTCTTTCTGCTAGAGTACAAATAACATCTTTAGCCTCTTCTTCTCCCTTAACTTCAATAGTTTTTTGTAACAATTCAACACCACCTAATGCATCAATTGTTTCTTTACCATATATTTGTAACCAGTTAGGCAATGGATAATTATTTCTTTTAAATGAAAATAACATATCCATTTCATCTACAATTTTAATATCAGATTTTTTTATTGAACCATCATTTTTTACAAAAGAAATATCACTCATAACTCTTTTAATAGTTTCTTTAGCCCACTGCATTGTCTCATAAGCATCTTTAGCTCCAATATTATCTATCAATTTACCTAAATTTCTGTAATACCAATCTTGATAATTATCCATAATTGGTTTGATTGCTTCTCTAAATTCTTTAGAATAATATTGAAGTGCGAATGGAATTGCTAAAACTTCAAACCAATTATAGGTATTATTAACTGAAAAATGTCCTTGTACTACCGACATAACATGTCCATATAATGTATTTTCTTTTTCACTTTGTAATCTAGCACTTAATAAAGACAATTCGTTTGGTAATATATTATAGTTAGTCATTCCAAATAAATCACCAAACTGATTAAAATTCCATTCATTTGCAATACAACTTGCTTCTTCTAATTTGTCATATATTGAAAAAGTTTTATATCTGATATCTATTCCTGAACCACTCGGACGTTCTTTCAAACCCAAATTACTATAATTTTTTCTAGTGAAAATATAGGATATTGTTCCACCACTCCATCTTAATGTTCTTTTATCAGGATATGGATCCGTTTCTTTTCCATAAGGATTATAACCGCAATATCGATCTAATATATCCACTTTTTTAGGAACAATTTCAGTTAGTTTTACATTAGCAGTCCCTTTGAATAGAAAATATTCATGTACTAATTCTGCTCTACGCTCATCATTAATTTCTGTTATAGTATGAAACCCAACTTTAAAACCTTTAACTCCTGTTAAAAAATGGTACAAAATTTTTACAGGCATATTTTCATATGGTTCAAATTTACCAGAAAGAAATTCATGCTTACAATTTTTAGCAAAATTATCTTTTTCTTTCCACCATTCATATGCTTTTTCTAATGGTTCTTTTTTAACAAAACTTGGTAATTCTTCTATTTTATCACCATAAATACTTTGTTTATGACGATACCATAATTCAGAAACATCTTGCATATAAATATATCCACTTTCCGTAACTACCCTATATAATTGCGGCTCATTATATTCATCATAATACACATTAGTTATTTGAAAATCATTTTTATTTCTATTTAAACCAATTAATTTATTTATATCAAAATCTGCAGATAAATATTCCTTAGGATCCTGTTTATTATCTTTAAAATCATTTACGTTAACTCGAATATTAACACATTCATTTAATTCATTAATATCTATTTCTTCCCAATCACTACTAAAATCTAACGGATCTTTATATATAGATGTATCAACAATATGCATTACATAACTATCTTCTTTTCTACTATTTTTTGCTATTCCTACTAAAAATTTCATAATTTTTCACACTCCTAAACTTATATAAACTAATCCATTAACTAAATTATATCACAATATAATATTATTTCCTTGTTTTCCACTAGTTTTCTTTCATCATACTCATAATTTTATAGAATACATCTTTTATATTATCACCTGTTACCAAATATGAATCTATCCCACATTCTTTCGCACCATTAACATTATCAATATAATCATCAAAGAAAATAATATCACTAGGATTACATTTACATTCTTTTATAACGTAATCATACATCTCTTTATATGGTTTTAATTTTCCTATTTTATAAGATAAAAACAAATAATCAAAATTTAATTTTTCAATTTTATTCTTACAAATTCTATAATCCATTTCTCTTAAATTAGATAGTAAACCTATTTTATATTTATTTTGTTTCAATAGTTTTATAATATTAGTAGTTTCTTCATAGAAAGAACCTTGTAAATTAGCATAGATTTCGTAAAATTGTTTTAATGAAATATCACTTTTTGCATATTCTAGCAATTCTTTCACATGATAATCGTCAGTAACAGTACCCTTATGAGCATCTAAAACTGTTGTATCCCAACACCAATATTTTTCAAAATAACTAAATGGTATTTTACAATTTAATTTATTATACAAATCATGATGATTCATCGGTTTTAATAATACTCCACCTAAATCAAATAAGAATATTTTATTCATGCTTATCATACTCCTTCATCTCATAATTCTTCTAAATACCATTCTTTATTCTTTTCCTGGCTTAGATACTAGTTTTTTTTATAGATAATTAAATCTATTTTATATAGTATAATCTAATTAATAATATTATTCACAGTAATTGAGTTAAAAAATTTATGTATAACAATTTTTATTGTGTAATTTCATTAAAACTGTTTTATAAACCAATCCCCTAAAATAAAAGTCAAGAAAATTTGCTATTCCAAATATAACCAGCGACAAATTTGTATTTAAAAACATCACACATATTAACAATCTTGCAATTACACCTATTAAAGAACCTACAAATAATATTAAAGTCTTACCTTGAGTAATACATAGTGTTTTATATGTTTCATATTGATATAATCCAAATACCACTGTTGTATAAAATATTAAATATGGCAAACATTGTTGAATTGGAACACTCCCGTGTGATATAAACAAATATAAAAATGACAACACAAAATTTAATAAGATAACTATTAAAAAACATTTATTTTTCATTGAAATACATATATTATATTGTTCTTGATAGTTTTTTCCTTGAGGAACTTTAATCATTAATGTTGCTTGATATGCATTAGTTATTATTTCTAAAGTTAAACAAACAGAATAACATATCGTATGAATAGAATAGTTTTTTGTTCCCATATGACTTGCAAGAATTCCATATATTAATATTAAAACTTTAGAAAATATTCTTTCTAAACTATAGGGAATACCATATAGTTTAACGTTTCTTAAATCGTCTTTATTAGGTTTTGTAAACTTTAATTTAGTTTTATATAATAAATATGCAAAACATATTAAATCTGATAAAATTGTTGCAATAAAAAGATATAACAAATTTTTCGTAAATATATAAGCCAATACATCTAAACCTATTAATGAGATATAAGTTATTATTAATCCTTTTCTATACAATTTCAATTCGTTGTTTAGCCTCACAATTTCAAGTAATCCTATATGTAATATTGATATTGGTAAATATATGATATATAATTTCAATATACTTGATAATAATTCTTTTTGATTAATTGTTAAATCAAATAGATTAGCAATCACATCACTAAATAAAAATGTAATAAAGCCCAAAAGCAATCCCAAAACACCGGAAATTAATAAATAAGTAGATGAATTTTTTCGAACTGTTCTATGTGTATATATTCCTATATTTCCAATACCATCTCTTAGCACAAATCGTAAAAATATCAAACTACCACATACAACAACCGCGTCAATACTTATGTAATTATTAAATGCTGCATCAATGCTATCTGATACACTCATGAATATAAAACTAATTAAAATTGATATAAACTCCTGCATCATGATCTCCTATTCAAATTTATCTATTCTTTTAATAATTTTTTATAATAATTGTTATTATTAATCAATTCTGTATGATTACCTATTCCTACTACTCTACCATTATTTAATAATATTAATTTATCTGCCATCATCATTAAATCAGTTTTATGTGTGATAAGTATTACTTAAATTAGTTAACAATAAGTAATAATTATAATATCTGTTTTTTATATCTCTGATTTACCCAAAAATCACAATTGTTCTGATCCATTTCATCTACTATAGGATAAATTAAATCCTCTCCAAATACATATTTTATATATTTGGACTGGCATGGATTTGCACACCCTGTAAAGTAAACTATTGGTTTGTCTTTTAATATTACTACCATTGAATTTGTGCTTTCATATTTACCATGCATACAAATACTGCAACCTTCATTTTTAGAATGAGTTCTCATAATTTTAAATAAGTGCTCTTCATTTTTTGCAAATAATAGTTTTTTATATGTTGTTCTTTTTCTGATATTTGCACTCTTTTTAGGAGTATCAGCATATTTTCTTTTGAAATTTTTAACATCATTATAAATATCAGAATTTGAAATGGATAAACAATTTGATATAGTTGCAATTTTTTTCTTTTTTATTGCATAGTTTTTACCGACAGTTTCTAAAATATACAATTCATTCTTATCCATAACTAAAAATGAATTATCATAATATTCTTCCTTTTTATAACCACAATTACCACCCTGACCATATTTTTGTAATAGTTCAATTATTACATTTATTGCTTCTTTTGCTGATGAAGATCGTTCAAGTCCCAATCTAACTAAATCCATTCCAATTAGAGATTTTTTATTATCTTTAGAAGTTTTTGTACTTATTGCTTCATTTCCTATACATACTCCACAATCATTAATTCCCATTTCGGCACCCCACATCCAAGTAGGTTTTGATATTAATATAGCGTGTGTATATTCAACTTGTTCTATTTCTATATATGTGGTTTTTAATTTGCTATTTTTGTTTTTTTTAGAGTGTATAAATACCATTACTTGTGGTTCATCATATTGTCTATCACTATTCTTTGCAAACATTGAAAAATGTTTTTTGTTACCTATTTTACCTATTGTGTCGCACATAACAATCTTCCTCCCAATATAAGTTAATTAACATATTCGTTCAATATATACTCTAAAAGTTTTTCACAACCATATTTTATATCATTGTAAGTAGCGTCAAAGTCTCCATAATACCATGGATCTATTATATCTCTTGGTTTTTCTGTAAAATCAAGTAATTTAAAAACTTTATTCTTATCATCTACTCCTATAATTTTCATAATGTTTTTTATATTTTCATCTTCCATTGTTAAAATATAATCATATTTATCATAATCAGATTTTTTCATTTGTCTTGCAACACGGTCAAAAAAAGGAATATTATTTTTATCTAAAACAGCCTTTGCTTCAGAATATATAGAATTCATATTTTTTTCATTGTAATCACTAGTCGCAGCAGAATCAACTAAAAAATTTTTTTCCAAATTTTTAGTTTTTACTATATCTTTAAAAATAAATTCAGCCATTGGTGATCTACAAATATTTCCTAAACATACAAACAATATTTTTATCATACTTTTAAACCTCTTTTTCTTTTAGTTATATATTAAATTAATTATACTATAAATTTGAAAATAGTTACAGACTCTCATCAAAATTAATAATTATATATATAATACCTCCATATTACTTTTCAAATTTATCTATTTTTCTTAAAAATAATCCCATTAATAGAATTGATAGTGTGAGAAAGATTAAAATCATATTTAAAAACAATTCACTACCACTCATACTAGCAATCAATAACAAAATAAAGCTAGTTATTCGACCTATATTTAAAATAAACTCTCTAATGACAAAATACTCACATTGATTGTATTTATCAATAATTTTACTATCAGCAATATTGTATAATCTAATTTCTCTTACTAAATTTAAAATAGAAGTAAAAACAACAAAACACATATTATAAATAACAATTGATATAGGATTTCTATATATTAATAAAAGAATGAGTGATAAAAATGGAACAACACTTGCTACTAAAATTATATTTTTATCATTTTTACCTTTATAAAATCTACCATATATTCTTATAAATATCATTGATATAATTGTCATAATAGAGGTAATAATTCCTAAATTAAGGTTTGTTTTAAAAGCATTAAAGATTAGAATTGTTCTTAATATTTCAAGGGCACCTGAAGAAGCATTCATTCCGATTAGAAATTCTACTATTGACATATTATTAATTTGATAATTATGTTTTATTTTCTTCATTGTCTTAATAATATCAAATTTAGGATAATAAGACTTTTCGTCTTTAGAAAGGACAAATGATAATATAATTTGTATTAATGATATTATTAGTACTACTATAGCTGTTAATTGATAATTAGTTGCTGATATCATTGAACCTAATATTAAGGGACATACAATACCAGTAATTGATGATATAGTCTGTAATTTAACAGTAAAATTTGTTCTATCATTATTATCTACTTTATTAATTACAAACAAGTTATATGGAAACCAATATACTGCAGCAGATAAACCATACAAAATAGAAATAAGACCTAAATGATTTACCATATTTTTATTTAAAATAATAATAGTTAAAATATATATAAAATTGAGAATAACACCTATTCTAAACATACCTATTCTAAATTTATTTTTTATAATGGTTGCAACAAAATATGTAATAATAGCAAGTATTAAATAAGAGAATATATAATATATTGATAAACTATTAATACTATCTTTAGATGTTTTTATAAAATATGCAGTTAGAAAAGGGCCTAAAAACATATCCATAATCTTTCGCATATTATTTATTGCAATTATAATATTACCTTCTAATTTCTTATTTATCATTTACTACTAATCTCCTTAATTAACTCATATACACTATCTATTACATTATTTGCAACTTTCTTTAATTCATCTACTGAATTTTTAATTGCATAACCATTAAACTCTTTTATCATTTCTATATCATTATATCCATCACCAATAGTATAAACATCATCTTTTTCTATATTTTCTAATTTCATAATTTCATTAATAGCATTAATCTTACTAGTTTTTATACTAGTTATTTCTATTAATACATCATACATTAAATAACAATTAACTAAATTTGAATACTTTTTCAATATTTTATCTTTAAAAATATTTGCATCTTGTCTATTATGAAAAACAACATTTATTTTTAACGTTTTATCTAAAATATCATCTGACATTCTTATATCTTTATTGCAATAAAAATAGGAACTATAATTACTATTCATGATATCTTCATAAATACTTTTTGATAATTCGCAAGTTAATGCCTCTTCATATATAACCATACCATTTTTTATAATTAATGTTCCATGATTAACTATCACATAACTGGCATCAAATTTATTTTCACCTAATTTATTAATATAACTTTGGTAAGAACTTCCTGTTGCAATTACAAACAAATTTCCATCTTTAATAAATTTATTCGCATATTTTATATTCTTTTTTAAATCTTCACTAAATGTTTCATCATAATCACTTACAACTAATTTCATATAATATCATTCCTCTTAATGCATACACCTATATCATACCATGTTTAATACTCATTTTACAAATTAAAAATATGCTTTTTTAGCATATCTTGATTTTTAAATATTTATTATTTTATTTTTATATCACACTCATCAAATACTAATTTAGCTTCTCTAAGTATTTGATTTTCAGTTGAATAATGTTTAGTTGGTCGAACATCTACAGTTAACTTTACAGTAATTTTCGAATCTTTATATTCTTCTACTCCTTTGTATTGTACATCACTTAAAGCATCTTTTAAATTGCCATTTAATTTTTTAATTAATTTATCGACAGCTTCTTCTATTTTCAATAAACTTTCATCACTGGAAAATGTAAATAAAACAACTGCTTTTGAATTCATTTGTGATAAATTAATAACTTCTGAAATATTTCTATTAGATATTACTTTAATATCTCCATTATAATCACGAATTTTAGTGCTTTTTAACCCTACTCCAATTACTTCTCCTTTAAAATCACCAATTTCAATGAAATCTCCGACAGAGTATTGGTTATCTAAAATAATAAATATGCCCGAAATAAAATCTTTTAATAAATCCTGTAAAGCTAAACCAATTACGACACCAAATAACCCTAATCCAGCTAAAAATGCAGTTACATTAATACCAAATATACCTAAAATGATTACAATATCTATTAAAAAGATTGCATATTTAAATATACTTAAAAATAGATATAAAAGAGTTAAACGCTTTTTTTGAAATTTTGACGCTTTCCTTCTTTTTTTATTAATATATTTTAATAAAGATTCTTTAATAACATAAAACAGTACTAAAGATAATATAGCAACAATCATCGTGCCAACAAATTTATCTGACGTTATTACTCGTATAAAGCTCCTCATCATACCACCTCTATAATAAAAATAACATATTTTTATTATAAAGGCAATGTTTTTTTTATATTTAGCAAATAATTAGTATACTTTAACTAACAAATGAATCTGTAAACACAAGTTCTTATATGATTGCATATGCATTATTATATAAACTTTCACTTTTTTACCTCCTCATTCATATGATTCAATAAAACTTCTCTATTCCCTTTTTTTCATAAGTTGTGTTCAACTTTTTCATAAAAAAAAGATCATTTAAGATCTTCGATTTCTTTAAGTGTTAATCCAGTCACTGATGAGATTGTTTTTGAATCAATATTTTGTTTTAACATTTTTAAAGCGATTTCTTTTGTAGCTTGATCTATACCTTGCTCTATACCTTCTTTATATCCAACAGAATGATAAGTATTGACTAATTTTTCATATTCTTCTTCATTGGTTAAAAATTCTACAAACTTACTATCATCATTTAATTTTTTTACTTCTTTACTTAATTTTTCCATTTCTCGATCACCTTTATAGCTTTTTAGTTCTTCTTTATTACTTGACAATATGTTTAAGAACTTAAATTCATTATAGCACATTTCTTTTATTTTAGTTAAATTAAATTCATATATAATAAAATTATTTATATATGTTTTTCCATATCTTTGTCCTTGAAAGTGATATATTTCATAATCAGGTATATCTTCTTTTGTTGTTGTTAAATTTATTTGATATATATCTGGTATTTTATCGTAGTCTTCTCCTACCTTTATAGCATCACAATATAATTGCGCACCATATCCAAAGTTTCTTTTTCTTAGTATTTCAGTTGCATAATTATTTATTTCGATATTAAGTATTTTATTATCTTCTGTTTCACATACAACATCTAGTGTTTTTCCTTTTATATAGATTTTATGTTTTGGTATTTCTTTTGCTACTGCTGATTTAACTTTTACTTTGATTTTGATTGTTTCATAGATTAACCTTTCTAATAAATCTCTATTTTTTTCATTACAAAATATCGCTTTAAACATTCCATCATTTAATGCATTATAGAATTTTTTCATTTTTACCTCCTCACTTATATGATTCGATAAAAGTGTTCTATTTCCTTCTAAAAATTAAAAAAAATCATGAAATTCATAATTTTTACAAGTATTTTTTTATTTTTGATAATAGTTTATCATGTACTTTATTATTGGTAAGTATTGCTCCATTGATAGCTTGATCATACCTTTGATCATTACCATAAAAATCGGTTACTTTACCTCCAGCTTCAGTAACTATCAATTTGCTGGCTGCCATATCACAGTGTCCATGACTTGTTCCTGGAAATATTTCTGCACATATTGTTCCTTTGGCTACTAACATTGATGCATGAGCTGTACTTCCTACTTGACATAGTTTTACATCTTTTCTTATATCTTTAGCTATTTCTAAGGTATCAAATTTAGCGTTATTCCACATACAATAGTCAATTGAACAACCTAACTCTCCATACTCTTTATCACTTACTTTAATTGGCTTATCATTACAATATGCACCACTGTCTTTAATAGCTGTATACATATCGTTTAGAAATGGATCATATACTACACCAACTATTGGAACTCCTTCATAAACTAAAGCTAAGGAAAACACTGATACTGGTACTCCTCTTGTAAACATTGATGTTCCATCTATTGGATCACATACCCATACATATTTACTGTTGTTTATATTTTTTGCTTCCTCACCATCCACACTATGTGTAGGATATTTCTTTTTTACTTGTTCAATTACATAATCGTTAATCATTTTATCGGCTATAGTCACTGGTGTTTTATCACTTTTATATTCTGTTTGTTTTTCTTTATAAAAGTATTCTTTCATGATACTTCCAGCTTTATAAGCCAATTCTTGTGCAAATTCTAAATATTCTTTCATTTTTTGCCTCCTGATATATTATAGCTTTGATCTATTAAGTTAAATATTTCATTTGTCTTAATATTACTATCTAAAATAAGTGTTACCCATCTTTGTTTATTCATATGATATGCTTTAAATACTGTTTTATTATCTACTATTTGTTCTTGATATTCTTTTGTATATTGAACATTAATTATTTCTATTTCTTCATTAGATTTTAAACCTAATTTGTCTTTAGTTATTTTCATTAATAAACCATACCATTTTTTATTTTTTTTATTTCTCCATATCGCACAATCTAAATCTTTCCATAAAAATTCTAATTCATCATTATATTTATTTTTAATATATTTAATTATTTCTTTTGATTGTTTATTTTTAAGTATTTCTAAATAAGTACACTTTTCTATAAAATCATTAATAATATTTTCATATTCTTCTTTTACTTTTCCAACATAGTTACCTGATGTATTTATATCTACTAATAAATATTCTTCATTAGTTTGGTTATCTATTACTTTAGATGTACAAGTAATATCAATAATTATTAATACTTTAAAACTATTAGAACATATCAATGTTTTATAAATATATTTATCATCATTCTTAATGAAGCCATAATCAATTAATTTATTATAATTTATAATTCTATTTTTTAAATCGATGTGTTTCATTATTCTATCTTCCCAAATTTCTTAAAGAATTTATTTATATATTTATTTTTATTTAATAATTTATAAATAACTAGTCCAACAATAGTACCTATAGTATTTAGTATTAAATCATCTACATCAGTTCCTCTATTTAAAAATAATTGACATATTTCGATATATAATGAAATTAAGAAGCCTATTAAGATTATTTTTTTAGCTTTTAAATTCCATAAAAGAGAAAGTGTGAATCCAATAGGAATAAATATTATAATATTACCTACAAAATTAATTAAAAAATAATCTAAATAATTAAAATGAAATACTTCTACATATGTGATTATTAATCCTTTTAAAGGTATTAAATTAATATTACCGGTACCTGTATCATTTATATAAAAACCTTTATCAAATTTAATTTCAGGAATAATTGTTTGAGATGCTAAACCTACTAAAAATGTAACGAATAACCAAAAAACAATTTCTCGATACCAGTTTATTTTTTCTTTTTTACCTAATAATAACCTTCCTCCAAAAAGTGCGGGAAAAGTAAGTAACATATATTTTAACATACTAATTAAATAATTTACTGTATTTGACATAATTACCTCTTTAATGATGATGGTGATGATTATGTTTTATATCACATTCTATCTCACTACATACTTCATCTTTACTTTCAATTTCAATAGTTATATGATTAATTTCATTTTTTAATAATTCTCTTATTTTAGTTTTTATATTTGAATTATTAGTTACAACATGGAGCGTAGCATAATTATTAATTCCATCAATACTCCAAATATGAATATGATGAACATCTATAACTTCATCAATAGTTAGTATTTGTTTTTTTATTTTTTCAACAGAAATATTATTTGGAATCTTTTCTAAAAATAAATCTAAAATACTTTTAAAGTTTTTTAAAGCATTTATAAGAATAAAAATAGCAACTGCAATGGACACTATAGGATCAATTATTTTAATATCAGTAAATGACATAATGAGCGCGCCAACTAAAACAATAATCCATCCTAAAACATCTTCTAACATATGAAGATTTACTGCCTTTTGATTAATTGATTTACCTTCCTTAGTTACATATGCAGCAATAAAGTTAACAACAAGTCCAAAAAGCGCAATTAAGATCATTTTATTATAATGAATATCTACAGGATTAATTATTCTTTTAATTGAATTATAAATGACTAAAAGAGATCCAACTAATAATATAGTTGTTGTAATTAATCCTCCTAAAACAGAATATCTTAAATATCCATAAGTATATTTATCATCTGGTTTATGCTTACTTTTCTTTTCTAAAAAGAAAGATAACCCAATACTCATAGCATCACCCATATCATGAATACTATCAGATATAATTGCTACACTATTAGTTATTAATCCACCTACAAATTCAAATATAGAAAAGAATAAATTTAAAATAAAAGCTATTAATATATTTTTTTCTGTCTTCATGTTCACTCTCCTATTTTATTATATCATAACTTAATAAATAAAAACAGTAAATCATTAAAATTTACTGTTTGTGCTTAATCAATTTTTTAGAATTATCAGCTAATTTTAAACATAATAAGTTACCAATTATTCTTTGTGTTTTCTTATCATTTAATTGATAAACTAATTCAACTTTACTATCATCAAAAGTATATGTTTCAGCATTTGGATTATCTTGTTCTGACTCTTTTATATATTTAGAATAGGCACTATTTTTAACTACTAAAATAAAGTATTGCTTAAGAGGCTTTAATTTTACTACTGATCCTAATCTTAAGGAATAATTATTGTTAGAAGATATATTAATTTGTTTATTGCTTTTTAAATAACTCTTTTTTAATCTTTTAATATTATCTATCATATTATCTTCAACATTAATAATAAAATTATAGTTATTAGTTATTCTAAATTTATCTTCTTGTCTAAAGTCAACACAATATTGTTCATTATTTATATTGATAATTGGTAATATAGTAATATGTTCTTTAATCAATTTATATACTAACCAATTATTAGCTTTTTCTCCATAAATATAATACATATTATCATTATAATTAATAATTGAACCACGTTTAATTTCATTATCAGTATTTACTTCCTTTTCTAAATTAGTCGTAATAATATCTTCTAAATCATTTTCACTTATTCTTTCATTTATAAATGCTTGCTCTTTTGCATCCGCCCAACTAATAACATTATAATAGTTATCTTTTTTTAAAAGACTCAAATGTCTTTCAAAATTAATTGTATATACTTGAGAATTAATTATTATTTGATATTTACCATAAGACCGTTTACTAATCTTAAAAGCAAATAACCTATTATCATCTTGATTATATATATAGTATAGTTTTCCATTATCAGATTTAATAACACTTCCATTTAAAATATTATTACCATATTTATGCTTCTGACAAGATGATGGTCGATATTCATTACTGGTTACTCTGTTAACTTTACTATATGATTTTTTATTGTGTTTTATTTCATTCATCTGTACTTCATTTAATTGTTTAAACAAACGATAACTAGTATCTTTTTTAGCAATTCTTTTATTATTACTATAATCAGTATAAAAAATATCATTATCTATTTTTATTATGTCATAGAAAGGTTGTTTTTCCATAAAAAGTTGATATAACAAAAAGTCTTGTCCTTCTTCTCCATAGATATAGTAATAAAAATTATTTTTAGTAACAATACTTCCTCGTTTTAAAGGTGTTTGAATCTTTTTATGGTTTTTATAAATATTTAGTTTACTTTTAACTAAATCAATATATTTTTTATCATATGATTTTAAAATCTGTAAATTACTGGCTTTTTTATTAGTATAAACTTTACTATAATCTAAATTGTCTAAAGATTTATAACTTCCTTTAAATTCTAAACATTTTAATTTATTATCTACAATATCAAAAACTAATAAATATTGAAATCCAGTAAAGTAGACATCCCCTATTCCAAGTTCAAAATTTTTAATTTTAACTCCCATTACAGTATTTTTTACTAAATAATAATCACCTTTATTTATTTTAATTGTTTTTAACAATTTATCTAAATCATACTCATCTAAATGATCAATAACTTCTAGAAATCTATCTTTTTTTATTAATTCAAGATGGTGAGTATTGAAGTAAGTATCTTTTGTTAAATTATAATATATTTTTTCAATCTTGTAGTTGCACTGTTCATTATCATTCACACTCGTCCCATATGAACAAACTAAACGATTATCATACTTAGCTATAACAATAAATGGGCCTTTATCATGACCTTCTTTTATTTTATTTGCAGCTGTTTTTGATTGATCTCTTTTAGCTTTAATAATACTTCCAATACTTACTCCAGGAAAAAGATCTACTTGTTTTTTATTATTCGTTTTTGGTATAGATGGTTGAATATCTTTTTTTAATAGTTTTTTTATTAATTGTTTTATTTTCAGTAATATATTTTTCATCATTTATTCCCCCAATAAATAGTATTATACTTTGTTCTGCAATTGGTGTCAATCTATTAAGTAACAAGCATAATCATGATCATTAATAATACCTATAGCTTGAAGATAAGAATAAATAATAGTAGTGCCTACAAACTTCATACCGCGTCTTTTTAAATCATTAGATATGGTATCAGAAAGATTAGAATGTGTAATGAAGCTGTCATGGCTTTCAATTACTTTATTATTAGTAAAAGACCAAATATATGTGTCAAATGTACCATACTCTTTTTGAATATCGATAAATATTTTAGCATTATTAATAGCTGCTTTTATTTTTAATTTATTACGAACAATACCTTTATTATTTATTAATTCATTTATCTTTTGATCATCATATTTACTAATTTTTTCATAATCAAAATTATCAAAAGATGATCTAAAATTTTCACGTTTATTTAAAATACATTCCCAAGATAATCCAGCTTGAAATGATTCTAATAATAACATTTCAAATAAATATCTATCATCATGACTTTCTATACCCCACTCTTTGTCATGATATTTAACATATATTGGGTTATTTAAATTTACCCACCTACACCTTTTCATTTAAATTATCCCTTACTTTATCTATGATATATTGTTTTGTTTTATCAAAACTCATATTTAAAACGGTGCCTATTTCATAATAAAGTAGTTCTTCTGCTCTTTGAAAATAATAATTATCTTTTTCACTTATTTTTTTATTATTATCTATTCTATTTTGATTACGTATATATGTTGTTTTAATTATTTTAATTAAGTTTTCTATATTATCATCATTTAATAATTTTTTATAATTCATTTCTATATTTTTTTCATCAACATCAATTGGTTCAATATTAGGTATTCTTTTAATTAATAACTCTATTTCTTTTTTACTAATTGGCTTTCTTAAATGTCTTAATCTATCTTCAACTGGTACATTTACTTTTAAGGAATTATCTCTTATTAATTCTAGACAGTAATAATCTAAATCTTTAATATACTTTTTCTTAATATCTATTACTTTACATATATCTCTTTTATAGACTACATAATCATTAATTTTATACATAGTATCACCTTTTTTCTTATATATATTATAGCATTTTTAAAAAAGTTATGTAAGAAAAAAAGTCCACAGACTTTTAAATTAATAATTTAGTATGACGATATATTTTTTTATTATGTTTTTCCTTTTTTCCTTTTGAATATTTTTCTTTTAAATATATTTTAAACAATTCATCTGCTTGTCCTATTTTATGATAATGATTATATATATCACTTAAATCTATATCTAATATTTTATCATTGACAATGTATTTGTCACTTGGTGTATGTATCAATAAATTATTATTTTTAATAAATTTATCTAGTTTATTTATTATATCTGATTGATAATCTAAATAATAGTCACGAAAGATTAAAATATAATAATATATATCTATTAAATCTATATAGTTAATGTTTAATTCTTTTATATTTTTGAGTGCTATTTTTATTAAATTATCATCATTAATAAATTCTGAATATAGTATTGAAAATTGTTGTTTATTTAACATATTAATCCCCTCGAGGGGATATTATATCAAAAAAAGAAGATATTACCAAATTCATAAGCGAATGAAATTAGTTAAAGTAATATCTTCTTCTTTAGTTAATTTAATTCCTTTTTCCCTACCTGCTTCAATACATTTTAAAAAGTAAGCCATATTATTACCTAAAATACGCATTACTTGCATACCTTCTTTATCTTCTAAGACTTCTTCTTTTGTATTACCATGAACCATATTCCAATATCTAGATGAAATAATAGGCATTTGATTAATTCCAAAATATTTATTTAACTGATCATATGTAACAGTAGTTCCTGATCTTCTAGCTGAACATATTCCTGCTGCAGGTTTATGCGCAAATACATTTCTACCACTACAACTTGATGAATAAAATGCTCTATCCATAAATGATGTTAAAGAACCACTCATTGCTGCATAATGAACTGGTGTGCCAAAGACAAAGCCATCTGCTTTTTCGGCTTTATCAACAAATTCATTTACAACATCATCAAAAACACATTTTTTATGAAATGCACAACTACGACAACCAATACATCCAGAGATTGGTTTAGTTCCTATCCAAAATATTTCCGTATCAATACCATTTTTATTGAGCGCTATTTCAACTTCTTTTAAAGCAGTATAAGTACATCCTTCTTTGTGAGGACTACCATTAACTAGCATTACTTTCATACAATACACCTCTTTTATTAACATAGTTTTTAAACTTGTATTTTACTTCAGTAGCATCTTTTACTTTTTCATTATCTTTTGGTTGTATTATAAAATCTATCTTATCAAAATTATAATTTAAATGAGCAAAAGATATAAATGTATGTATAAATTTCATATAATCTAAAGGATATAATTTCAATACATATTTATAAAAAGAATTAGCATCTTCTTTATTTATTTTCCATAATTTTTCAAAAATATTTACTAATTGTTCAATTTGAATTAATGGAGTTGAATCCCCTCTAGATATATAATATTCACCACTAGATATAAATTCATTAGTATCCAGTAACAACTGCGCTACTACTGACTTGTTTACTTTTTCATTAAAATATTTTAATGATTCTTTCGTATCTATATTAAAGAAATATAGTAAGAAAAGATTTGACAAGGAATGATTATTTTTATTTATTAATGATTTCATTAAGTCATCTATTTCTTCACAAGTTAGTTTTGAAATATCTATATCTGATTTATTATCCATAATACTATTTAATTTTTCATTAAAATAATTAGATATATATTGTGATTTTAAGAATTCATTTATAGATTCACTATATTTTAAAGGATTTCGCATGTAATTGAAATCATGATATAAAATATCACTAACCAATTGATCAGCAAAACTAGTTTTCTTATTAAAAACATAATTTTTAAGATCTTGATGATATTCAATTAATTGATCTAAATTATATTTATTTAAATTAGCCTTTATTTGTTTATATTCATTCATCGTAATATCTTTCGCTTTAGATGATTTTTCTATTTTTTTATCTTCCCATACTCTAACAATATCATATATTTTAAAATCATTAGTATGATCTACTGCTATTTCTTGCTTCATATTAGATACTAAACTTTCTTCATTTCTAATATTAACACTTACTCTATTTTCATTTTGATCTATTTTAATTATTTCTCCTACTTTAAATTGTTTCTTTTGTTTCATAAAATATTACCTTCCCTCAATCACCTTTTTTGTTGTTCTTATATTAATATAATATAACAGTGATAATAAAAACAATATTAATGCACAAATAATAAACCATATATTTAATGATACAGTTAAACATAAGAATGCAAAACCAAACATTAAAAAAGCTCGACAATAAAGACTATATTTTTTTACAAATAATTTTAAACTATCTAAATGAACTTCTTCATTACGATATAATTTATGATTTTTACTTTCAATATATGTCCAACCTAGTGAATGTTTTATTTCTTTGCAATCACTTTTTAAATTATTCATTAAAGTCAAGTATTCCATTTTACAGGGTGTATAATTTAATGAATAAAAATATTTCTTTTTACTAGGTTCAAATGTATAACTGAAACCATTAACTTTAACTAAACGATACCCTTCAATACTATTTAGCCATTCTTCTTCTTTACGTGGATCAAAAAATAATTTATATTTTTTCATAATCAAACTCCTTTTAATAAATTTAGTATAATAGATACTATTTCATTTTTCATATAATCATAATCTAGTTGATCGTGTTGATGATAGATTGTTTCATGACAAAAATTATCAATTAAGCCAACAATAATATGTACTTTTTCATTAATTTTATTTATTTTAAATCCATTACTATTCAAACAATTAACAATCTTATTAGATATTTCCATTTCATTATTTTTAAATATTTGACTTACTTCACTGTCTATATGACTCATAGCCATTAATTCCTCATGAGCTTTTTTACTCATTTTATGTGTTTTAATGAATTGTTCTAATATTTGTTCAACAACATATTTGATATTATCAATATTATTTTGATCAAGTGTTTTAATCATTGGATACATTATACTACTAGCATAACTTTTCACACCAGCAATAAAAATATCGTGTTTATCTTTAAAATATTGATATATAATACCTGTTGATACATCAGCATATTTAGCTATATCAACACATGTTACATTATGATAACCTTGATCACACATCAATTCAAATCCTTTTTCAATAATTCTTCTTTTCTTTTCAATTGATGTTTTCTTTATAGGTTCACGAACACTTCCCATATAATCACCTAACATATATATTTTATCATATATTTAATATTTTTTAACAAAAAAAGACGAAATAAATCGTCTTAAATAATAACAATAATATTTTAATCAATTATTCATTAGCTTTTAAACTAGATACCATGTCAATTTTTTTGATTTTACGAGATAACAATTTAGAAACTAAATATGAAACAATAAAGGTACCTATAGCTGCAATTATATATGTTCTTAAAGTTATACTTGCATTAAAATCATAGTGCTGCTCAATAGCAGTTTGAAATAAACAATCAGTTAAATAGTAACCTAAAGGAAGGCCTATAATAATCGATATAATAGCTATCCAATTATTTTGTTTAATAAATATCTTTTTAATCTTCTTATCTTCAAAACCAAGTACTTTTAAAGTAGCAAATTGATATTGTTTTTCAGTATATGATAAAATACCTAAATTATAAATAATAACTATACCTAATAAAATAGCTACACTAATTATTAATACAAGCATCGTTTTCATCATTGATAGCATATTTTGCATTCCTTCTTTTAATGCTTCAATATCTTGAATAGTATCAACATTTTCAATATCCTTAGTATTACTTAAATTATTATTTGTATAGATAGTATCTGGTTGATATTTTATATTTAAACTTTCTAAATACTTTCTTGTCATTGTTATATTTTGATTTTGTGGGTCTTTATTAAAACCAACTATTTTAGAAGTATAATATTTATGATCACCATAAATATGCCATGTAACTTTATCTCCTAATTTATAACCATTAATTTTAGCAAGTTTATATGTTACATATATTCCTTTATTAGATTTAATTTTTACAAAATGTCCTTTATTATCAACAAATCTAACTAAATTAGACGCATCAGTTACAAAGATATTATTCGATTCCCTTTTATCTTTTGTTTTTATTTCAATTCCTAATGTTTGAGATGTTTTGGATCCATATTTTTCTTCTAGCAATGATAAACTTTTAGCTTTTATATTTTCTTTTAAATCTAATTTATAATCAAAATTATATAATCTATTAAACTGTAAATCTACAAAATGATTCATACTATCCAACATACCTAAAGCACATACAATTAACATACAACACCCTACTACCCCTGCTATGCCCATAAATGTACGCATTTTATTTCTGATCATATCTCTGATATTCCAAATACTTGAAAAACTTAATTTACTAATCAATTTATTTTGAGTAATTTTTAGCGACTTTTTATTCACACTTGGAATTTTAGTACGTAAAGTTTGCGCGGGATTCTCTTTTAATATTTTTCTACCAACTAAATAAGTAATAAATGAAACTATGAAAACAACTAAAGCAGCAACTATATAACTACTACCATCCATAAACGGATGACCATTTGGAATTTCAAAGAAATCCATCTCTAAGGTTATAAACATTTTGCCAATAATAAAGTATCCCAAAATAAGACCACATATAGAAGCGACAAGAGATATCCAAAAGCCATAACTTATATAGTGAATCAAAATTTTAGAATTGGAAAAGCCTAAAGCTTTTAGTGTGCCAATCTGAACTCTTTGATTTTTTATTATTCTAGTCATTGTAGTTATAACAGAAAGCATAGCTATAAATATAAATAGTCCAGACAAAACTCCTACATAAGTTTTTCCCCCATCTATTTCTCCTTGATAAGTTACATATGATAATGTATCTTCAACATTAATAATAGCTAAAGCATTTTTAATATTATCTTCAATATTTTCTTTTACTTGATCTTTTTTTGATTTATCATTAACATCAACCATAATTGAATTAAAAACTAAATAATCTTTATAATTAAAATCTGGATTAATAGTATTAAATAATGATTCATCAGTAACACCTGATTCTTTCATTACTTTATCTTTAATATAGGATTCAGTTATTTCATTAATTGATAAATAAGCAAAGCCAAATTCTTTACGATCTGGATACAATTCTGATTCATCTTTTACATCATATAAATGATCTGGGACATTAATAAGACCTAATACTTTTTCCTTTAAGTTTAATTCTTCATACTTAACAGAAATAATATCTCCTACTTTAATATGATTTTTGCTCGCATAAAAATAATCCAACCACACACCTGATTTATTAACATCAAAATTAATTCCTTCAAATACATAAAATTTAGATATCCTATTTGATTCAATAAAATTTAATAGAAGTATTTTATCTTTATCAGTAGTTGCAGTTACTGATAATTTACGTTCAGCATCTCTTACATTATTCAAATCTTTTATATTATTTAAATCATCTTTAGTTAAATTAGAACCACGAACATTTAAATCATACAAATTATTTTTCGAATAAAACTTGTTTGCTGTATCAGTCATACCAACCATATAAGCCTTTATTCCTGTATAAACCATCACACCAATCGTAATCATTAAAAAGATAGTAATAAAACTAGATAAGTTTTTTCTTATATCTCGAAACATTTTCTTCTTCAACATATTACCACTTAACCTCATCAACATTCTTTTTATGTTTATTTATTTCATTTGCTTCTACTTTACCATTTTTAATAGTAATTATTCTATCAGCAATATCAGCTATTAAAGAATTATGCGTTACAATAATTACTGTTGTATCCTCATCAGCTTGATTTCTTAGTAATTTTAACACATCTTTTCCAGTATTCGAATCCAAAGCTCCCGTTGGTTCATCGCAAAGTAAAATACGAGGATTTTTCATAATTGCACGTGCGATTGCCACTCTTTGCTGTTCTCCTCCTGATAATTCACTTGGAAATTTATTAGCATGACGAAGTAGCCCAACACTTTTTAAAACATCTTTAGCATTTTTAGAAGTATGCGTTACATCTTTAATTAAATTTACATTTTCTAAAACTGTTAAAGTTGGCATTATATTATAAAATTGAAAAATAAATCCAACTTCATTTGCGCGATATTTAGTAAGTTCTTGATCAGAATAATTAGCAATATCTTTATTATCTATTTTTATACTACCACTAGTTACTTTGTCCATTCCACCAAGTAGATTTAGTAAAGTAGATTTACCAGCTCCAGAAGGACCTAAAACTACTACTAACTCACCTTGTCCAATTGTTAAATCAATACCATTTAAGGCATTAAATTTTTGTTGCCCTACAACATATGTTTTTTTTACATTTTTTAGTTCAATAAATTCTTTCATAATTCCTCCTTATATGAAATATCTTTCATATTCATTATATCATATTTTTTTACTAAATACAAGAAAAAAATCGAAATTCATTAAAAATATAAATGGAAATAATAAGTGTCCGCACATTTAGTTACCTAAAATGTAAGATCTCTATACTTCTGATAATACCATATTTGAACTCT
>CACZQD010000024.1 GCA_902783215.1 uncultured Erysipelotrichaceae bacterium | reverse complement strand
TCCAATCCACCCATAATAGAATACCCACCATTAAATGGATTATTTCTAAAAAATATATCAAAGTATACTTTTTTATTTTGTTCTCCCTTATCAAAATAAGTTTGAGCCATTGTAAACTCATAAAAATCAATCATCATTGTATTATTTTTCATAATTATCTCTCCTTTTTACTAATTGAATACCTTGTTGTTCCATAAGTAGATATGTAGCATCAACATAATTTTGTCTTGTATCTTCACCATATGTTGCAACAGCATCTTGATATACTTTAATTATTGCCTCACTATTTTTTTGATCTAAATAATTAGCAAGTCCCATAGAACCATTAAATACACATATATCAGTACAACATCCAACTACACAAAATTCTTTAACATTTTTTAATTCTTCAGCTACTTCTCTAAATTGTGGAGCTTCCATAAAACTTGTAGAATTTTTTTGAACACTAATAACATTATCCATATCCTCAAAAGTTTTTAATTCATCAACTAGTTCTGCTTCATTAGTACCTACAACACAATGCTTTGTATTACCAAATCTTCTAAATTCAATTGCATCACTATTATGTGTATCTTTAATAAAAACTACTAATTGTTCTTCCGCCAATGTTTCTTTAATTAATTTAATTTGATTAGGAATAATTTTAGCTATAGCAGGATCGTGCAACACTCCTTCTTTAACAAATCCATTTACCATATCTACAACTATTAAACATTTCTTATAAATTTTAAAATCATTAATTTTTTTCATATATATCATCCTCCCTATTAATTTTAAAATTATTTATTAAGTCAATATTCGATCGATATCCATCAATCTTATACCCTTTCAGTCGTTTCATAATTTCATCTCCTTTGTTTTTAATGTTGTGTTAATAACATAAATTATTAATTTAACAGATGTAATCTGTTTTATATATTTTGTTAATAACAGTTATTTTAATTTTAACAGATTATCTGCATCTGTTACTAACATTATATTAAAAACAAAAAGTTTTGTCAACCTTTTTTTTGTAAATTTTGTTAATTATATAAAAAATGTGTTGAAAACTACATCATTATTTCCTTCTTAAAAAGAAAAAAATTACCGATGTCTGGTAATTTCTTCTTCATCCCATTTGTTATCTAAACTAGAATACACTTCTTTAGTTCCATCTTGATTAATACGATAAATAGTTGGAAAAGATTTATTATATTTTTCTTTATTAGCATCTACAGTTCGATCAATTTCTTTTAGAACCTCTTCTTCACTTATACCATAAAACTTAGTATATAAAACTTTAATAGCTTCAATATACGTATCTTTACTTATAGGTTTATTAATTCTAGCATAAAAATAATTACCTACTGTAGTAACAAATTCATTGAATTTATTTTGATCAAAAGGATCGACATAATCTAATAAATCTTGAACCCATTTTTTCATTTCTTGATAAAACTCAAGATCTATGTTTTTTAAAAAGTCTAAAACATTACCAATAAAATATATTTGAGCTTTTCTATTATGATATGGAGACATATAATCATCATTATTTTCAATTTCACGATTTAGATATAGATTAACTCTTTCATAAAATTCATTAATATTTTTACTATATAGTAATTGTGTAATATCATAGTCTTTATATAAATATCGTATATTTTTTGAAGCTTCATCAAAAGTCATTAAAGCATAAGTATATAAGTCATTGTCTAAATCATTATCCCATGTAGGATCAGATATATAAATACCATCTAAATTATATTTAGGATCAGTTATTTTTACAATAACTCTAGCATGCCCTTCATTTTTTGATTGGACATCCACATCTTCACTATTTAAATCAACTTTATCATATCCTGTATCGACACCTACTCCATAATCATATGAATCAATACCTAATCGTTTTAATAAATCCATCAATAAATTAGCATATCCAACACACACCATATATTCATCATTATTAACTATTTTATATAAGTCTCTAGCCGAATCTTTATCAATAGACTCCTTATATTTTTTGAAATGTTTAGTCACATCATAGGCATATAAAAACTTTTCAAAAACAGATAAATCTTTAGCAGGTTCAATCATACTATTAAGCATCTTTTCTGAATCAATATAAGTCTTTAAATCAACTTCTTCTAATCCACTTTTCACACTTATATTACTAATATCTATATCTTTATTAAAACTATAATTATTAAATATTTCTTTATCATTAACTTCAATTTGATAATTATAGCCTTTATTTAATTCTTTAATTTTTGAAATAGTTTCAAAAATATTTTCATAATCTTCATACTGAAAAACAATTTTAATTCCCTCTTTAGTATACTTAAAGTTACTAATTTCTTCATCACTAATAGATTTATCTAAATAGAATTTATTATTTTCTTTTAAATCTTTCATATTATAATGAGCAATTAACATCTTATATGAATTAAAGGTTATAATATCATCATAATTATCCTTTAAAGATTCATCTACTCCATCAGTATGTATTCTTTTAATATATCCATTATTTAACTTATTTAACGTTTCTTGGTCTAAATAATAAACATCTGAACTCTTACCCAAAGTAACTTCAGTTATATTTTCATTCCTACTAATAGCATCAATAACTTCAGGAGTAATTAGCAAAGTATCAAAAATATATACTTCATCTTTCATGTTTTTAATAACATTAACTACTAACTCATTCATTTCATCTTGATGATTTTGATAATAAGATTTATAGATGTGCAACGAAGAGCCAAAAGCACTATCTTCAACACTAATAGGATGATCCTTATCAGTTAAAATATAAGCTAATTGTGAAGCAATAATATGTCTATCCTCAAAACTAATATATTGAATATTATATAATTCAGGATGATTAATTAGATCATCTTTACTAACACATTTAACTTTATCATCATTTTCATATGCTTTAAATTCTTCCATAATACCACCTATTATCATTTTATTACATAATTATATTAAAGTAAAGAAAAAGAGTATCTATTGACACTCTAATTGACAACCTTTTTAACTTTAAAATATTTATGACTTTTTATTTTACAATTCATATAAATAGAAGGAATCAACCATGATATATTCCAATTCATCTATACTATTCTATTCTCTCAAACTACATCTCTTTCGACCAATAGACGAGCCTGACTATCGTAAGACTCACAAGAAATAGGTATCGAATTATCGATACCTATTATAACGTTCCGACTGCGCTACGCTTCGCGAAACTTCCCCTACACCCGATGCTTCGCATCGACTGCTCCACTTGCAGATATATCCATCTTCTAAAGTCGTCTTTTATTCATCTTTCTTCTCTACATATTATTCGTCTATCATGAGAGTTTAGACTTATAGACATTGATAACTGGACGAACCGTGCCGCCGTTGCCGAAGATGACGGTGTAGTTGTACAAGTTACCTTTGCCGTCCACGTTCCACACACGAGACGAAGAACTATATGGACTCATTGTCCAATACCAATAATTTGATTTATACAACCAACTTGGGGTTGTACTTTCTGGATCACAATAGGATGCTGTTGAACTACAATTGGGATAAAACTGTGTTCTTAATTCTTCTTTTTGTGCCAGTCTTGCACTATAGCCATCTACTATTTTTAATTCATCTGTGAATTTATCTGCTGCCCATGCATCTACCACATATTTTACTTCTGATGAATTATAGTATGTTGTACATCCAGAATTTATCCAACGACTTCCATTATATCCACATGTTGGACTACTATAGTATGCCATTCCTCCACTATGATTTGGATCTCCCCAATCATATGCTTGATGATAATATGATGCACTTGTATCACTTACGGAATGCATGTTTACATGATTGTTATCTGTTCCTACTCCACCATAGGTATTTATTTCATTTGCTGTCAATGGTTGTTGTTTTAGTAAAGTTACATAATCATCGCCTTCTCCAATAACATTATATTTTTCGTTATTAAGAACAATTTCTTTTCCAATTGGATATAGAGTAGTTTGATATTCACAATCACCATTATTGTTGCATTGTATAGCATGATTATTATATTCAACATCATCATTTGTTGGTTTATCTAAATATGATTCTTCTATTAACTTACTTATATCAACTGAACAAATTCCTTCTTCATCATAACTTTTATTTAAATTGCAATATGTTTTAGCTGCTTTTATAGCATTTTCTTTAAAAGTATCTTCTTCTAATTTTTCATTATTTTTCATAACATTCGTCAAAACAGGAAAAGAAACAAGTGCTATTGCAGCTATGATAATTACTATTGCCATTACTTCTACTAGGGTGAATCCTTTATTTTTCATACAACACCTTCTATTCTATGAGTATTATATCATTTATTCATGATTAATTCTAGTCCAATTTACACCAATTTCATAATAATTACTAGTTAACTTTCTTTTTTTATAATTATATATATACATTAAGTTATCTTTAATCTTAATTTTATAATTATTACCAAATCTATCTTGTAAATACTCTCCATCAAGTTTATATTTTGATATCATTGCTTCTTCATAACCTTCTATAATTATTTCTAAGTTAGGATGTTTATGATATCTATTATGATAATTATCTATTAATTCTTTTATTTGTATATCATTTAATTCATAAGATAAAGTTATTTTATCTACTCCTAAGGAATGTAGAAAAGCTACACTATAACTATTTACTACATTTAAAGAAAAATCTGTTACTATATTTTTATATTTATAGACACTTCCTAATTCTCCTACTAATACTCTTTTATTTATATTAGGTAGGTGTTCTAAAACACGAGGTAGTTTTAGAGTATAATCACTATCTAAATTTGTATATATTTCATCATACCCTTCTATATTACTTAAATCATCAGTTAAAATAGCTTTTTTATTTACTTGTTCATAATCTTTTAATTTAATAGTATATTTACTTTTCTTATAAGGTATTTTATATAGTCTTTTATTATTTAAAATATTAATTATTTCTCTTCTTAAATTGTTTAATATTTTTATTGGTATAAATACATTTTCTTCAATAAAATAATCAATATTATCTAAATTATAAATAGTATCTCCTAGTTTAGTTAATTGTTCTATTATTCTTTCTTTACTAGTTGGACTATTAATAGCTTCGGTAACAATATATTCACTTGATATTGATATATCATTTATACCATCATTAATACTTAATATGATTGGTTTATTAATATTGATAATAATAGACATATCTACACTTATCTTTTTACCTTTTTTAATTATATTATTAATACTTTCTAGTTGATTATAATCAGTTGTTTTAACTACTTTACTATTAATAGAGATTTTATCTTTAACTTTTACTTTAGCT
>CACZQD010000023.1 GCA_902783215.1 uncultured Erysipelotrichaceae bacterium | reverse complement strand
TGGAAACAATTATCAATCTATGTTTAAGTAATAAACTAAATAGTGGATTCCTATATGGACCGTATACTCCTGTTTATGGAATAGGAATAATAATTATTATTCTAATTAATAAATGGTTAGACAAAAAGAAATTAACAAAATTAAAAAAATTAACAATAACTTTTTTTATTAATATTATATTACTTACAATTATTGAATTAACTGGCGGATATTTAATCAAATATATTTTTCATAAAAGTTTATGGAACTATTCTAAATTACCACTTCATATAGGTAAATATATATCAATTGAAATAAGTATTATATGGGGATTACTTTCTTTAGTTTATATCTATTGGATCAAGAATATAAGTGATAAAATAATTCATAAAATACCTAAATGGATTACTTATTTATCATTAACTATTTTTATAATCGATTTAATATATACAATGATTACTAAAATACATATATAATTACTAACTATTCTCTAAGATCTATGTGTAAATTTAAATCATCTTCTGTTGGCAATTTCTCAAGCATTTCTTTAGGAACATATTTATCTAACTCATAAGAAGATATCCCTATAGGTATGTTGGTGATCTTTAATGACCATTTTGCAGTTAATCTATCCTTATCTTTACATAATAATAATCCTATTGTTTGGTTATCAGTTTCTTTTTTTAACATTTCATTTACAGCTGTAACATAAAATCCTAATTGTCCAATATACTCTGGTCTAAATTCTGTAGTTTTAAGTTCAATAACAATATAACATCTTAAATCCAAATGATAAAATAATAAATCTATATAGTAATCATTATTATCAGTACTAATTTTATACTGATTTCCTACAAATGAAAATTACTTTCTATTTGCATAACTAATACATCACTACTCCATCCATTTTTTATAGTAGCCTTCGCATATATTTTTCTAATTTTATTATCACTTAGTTTGCTCATTAGTATTATATTATGTCTCCAAAGAAGTTGTGCAACTACCTGTTGCACAACCTTATCATCCTTATATTCAAGATAAAACTTCTGATTTCCTTTTAAAAAAGTAAAAAAAGTAATATATTTCAATTACTTTTAAAACTATAATTAAATTTAAACTACACCATTTCGTATTCTTTATCTAATGATTTAAATTCATTATCTATTATAGAATATAAATATAAATTAACTTTTTTATTAGTCTTTTTCTTTATATAATTTTTATATTGATTTAACTGTTCAATATAATGTTTATCACTAGTGTTTTTTAATTTATAATCTATTATATTTATATAATCATCATATTCTAACATTAAATCAATAAAACCATGTCTTATTTTATTATTGTCTGTGTAAATGAACTCATACTCTTTATAAATATTACAGTTTAGATCCTTCATTAAATCTTGATTCAAAAAACTAATAATATACTTTTTATATTTATCTTCAATACCATCAAAATTAGGATTCTTAAAATCAGTAATTTCAAACAGATAATGCATGTAAGTTCCCATATCCATTATTTCTTGTTCTTTTTTACTAATCAAACTATTTGTAACTTTGGATATCTTTTCATCAGTTATAAGCGAATTATCAATACTTATATCCCTTTGTATTATTTTATCACTAATATCTTCTATTTTTATTTCTTTTTTAATAAGATCTTTATAATTTAAATCAATTTCAGGAGTAACTTCTTTAATACTTAGTTTATAATATATAGAGTTTAATATATCTAAAAATGATTTATATTTCATCTTAATAATATTATTAACTTTAATATCATTTGGTGTTAAAGAAGTAACAATAATCATTTTTTCACGAGCTCTAGTTAAAGCTACATAAAATAATCTAATTTTTTCTGATATTTCATCAATAAGATATCTTTCTTTAATTAAAGTTCTAACAACAGTATCTTTAATATAATTATTTTTATATGGTATATCTATACCATATTTACTATCATAAATAATTAAATCTTTTAAATCAGATAAATTAAATCCTTTATGCATTCCTGTATAGTAACAAACAGGAAACTCAAGCCCCTTAGATTTATGAATATTCATTATTTTGACATTATTACCTACATCAGTATTTAAAGAATACTTAAGTTCTACTTTATCTAAATTATTTAAATAATCAACAAAGTTGGCAATATTATAACCAATATCAATTAATGATTTAGCTAATGTTTTTAAATAATCTAGGCGAATAATTGTCTCATTAATATTACCAACAGTAATAGTTTTATCATATATTTCAAATATATCAATAATTTTATCTATAAAAGATACAATATCTTCCCTATCTACTAAATCACTAATATCTTTTAATTTAAAGTAAAGTTCATTATCTGTATAATTATTATCTTTAGTAATATGATAAATATCATCATCACTCATATTTATCAGATAACTTCGAGCTACACTAGTAAAATAATATTTAAATTCTTTATCAAAAGTTCTTTCTTTTACTTTTAAAACTAAATTACAAATATTTTTTATTAAAATAACATCTATTCCATTATTTAATACTTCATCTTTATATAAAACTAGTGGTATGTTTAAATACTCAAATATCTGCTTATACTTATTAAATTCCGTACCTCGATCCATAATAATACAAATATCACTATAATTTAAATCACGCATTTTATTAGTATTTTTATCCATTACTTGATAATGATTATTAATCTTTTCTTGAATATCTTTAGCAACAATAAATATTTCTTGTTCTTCTTTAGTATATTTCTTATCCTTTTCATAATTATATATTTCTAAATAACTATCATTATCAATATAATTAGTATTGCCAAATACCATCTGATGAGTAGCTTCATAATCTGCCCCACCTATATTTAAATCCATTACATCATTAAATATACGATTTATATCATATAAAACTTCTTTTCTAGATCTAAAATTCTTTGTTAAATCTATTTTATAACCACCATTATTATTAGAATACTCATTATACTTATTCTTAAAAATTAATGGATTAGCATTCCTAAATCGATATATTGACTGTTTAATATCACCTACCATATATACATTATTATTTTCAATTAAACTAATAAATGTTTCCTGAATATCACTAGTATCTTGATACTCATCAACCATTATTTCATTGTAATAATTTTTTAATTCATTCCTAACATATTCATTTTCTTTAACAATTTTAATAGCAAATTTAGCAATATCATTAAATTCATAAGAATCATATTTTTTCTTAAACTTATTAACTTTGCTATCTATTTTTTTGATAATATCAAGAATTATTTCAACGTTTTCTTTATTAGATAATATTTCCATTTTCATATCATTTAAAGATGAAATAGTCATATTTTGAATATCTTTAATTAAGGAATTAATATTATCTTTATACTTCTTTTCTTCATCAGCTAATTTTGTCGCACGAGGTAACTGAATATATACATTTTTCTTTATTGAATCATAATCATGACTATTTAATAAAGGGTTTAATACTTCGATTAATTTATCATAATATTTAGAATTATTTTTTAAACAATCAACATTATATTTAATCATTTCTATCTTTTGATTTAATAGTTTTAAATAATCATCAATAATCCAATCAATATTGTGATAATAATTATCAATATAATTATTTAAATAATCACTTTTATCTATTTTTAAATCTAAAGAATTACTTAACCGAATAATATTGTGTTTTAATATATCATCATCTTTAAAGCAATAATCATAAACTAATTTATTAAATCTCGAATCATTTTTTATATAGTATTCATCAAATATTTCATCAATTATTCTAGACTTATAAATATCAATCACACTTTTATCAATAACCTTAATATTATTAGATACATTTAAAAGATAGTGATATTTTTTTACTAAAGATAATGCATAACTATCAAAAGTTGTAATATAAGCTGAATCCAAAAGATCTAATTGATCATTTAATCTATTTTCAATAATCTTGGATCTAATACGTAATTTCATTTCTTTCGCAGCTTCATTCGTAAATGTTAAAATAAGCAATCTATCAATATCGATACCATCAATTAATTTACGAATAACTCTCTCAGATAATACAGCTGTTTTACCACTTCCCGCACCCGCACTAACAATAATATTAGATCCTTCTTTGTTAATTGCTTCTAATTGTTCTTCAGTATATTTAGGCATCTAAATCCTCCTTTAAATAAACGATATCTTCATTAGTTTTAAAACAAATATCACCATATGGACAATATTCACAACTAATGTTTTTACCACTAATATTTTTTGGATTAATATCAAATTTAGCCCCTTTTATATCATCAATACATTCAATTATTTTATCTTCAACTTCTTCAATCATTTCCTCAATATCATCATCACTTAAAACTTTAGAATATGAATAAAAATCACCATCATTTTTAACTTTTAAACTTTTAATAATACTAGAATCTTTATAAGATGAGTCAAATTCACTAATATATTTCTTATTACTATATCCATATAATTTTAAATTATCTTTATACTGTTCTTCATATGATTTTTTTATATCATACTTAACATTACCATTAAGAATTTTATTTAAATAAAATCCTACTATATGTCCACCAAACTTCTTATGAGCCAAATAAAGATATACAGGAAGTTGCATACCTATACCGTACTTCATCATATTAAGTTTAATATCTGTATTACCTGTTTTATAATCAACAATAGCATATAAATCATTATCATACATTACTTTATCAATCACACCCATAAATTTACTATCAACAAAATCTACAAAAACTTTTTCTTCATACAGGCGATTTTTTAGTTTAATAAAATTATCTTGATTTTTAATCTCATCAATAATATTTGGTATTTCTTGTATCAACTTATCTAAAAAGAAGCGTTCTTTTAAAGTTAAACTAATATTATTATTTACTAAATATTCATTAACTAGTAATTTATAATCAATATCACTATATAAGCCTTTTTCTAAAACATAATGAAATATAGAACCTATATATTTAGATAAACTATTTGTATCTTTATCTATCTTTAAAACTCTTTCTAAATAGTATTTAAAACGACACTTATAATAATTATCCATACTAGTATATGATAAAACAAGTGGGCTATTGAAATCATTAATGCCACTAAACTTATTAGAATAACTATTATAATCAATAGGATAATTACTAACGTAATAAGATAAATCCTGATCTTTCACACCATATTTATAATAATTATCAAGCTTATTACAAGTAGCTATTCTACCACTTTCTTTAGAATAACTAATATGTTTATCTATAATACCTTCTTCTACATTTAAATCTAAATATTCAATCATACTAGATGGATAAAAAGAAGAAAATGGTGTTTTAAGCTTATAAGTAATGATCAAATTTTTCGTACTTTTTATAAACTCAATCAATTGTTTTTTTTCACTACTGTTTTTTTCTGTAGTTTTTTCTAAATAATCTGGCTTAATATCATCTGTAATATAATCAATATCCTGATACTTTCTAGGAATACTTTCTTCATTAAAACTCATAAGAAATACATATTCATCATCAAAAAAATCATGATAATCAACTATTTCTATTTGATTATTATAATTAGTTTTAATAACTGTTTTTTTAATATCTTCAATTATTAAATCCTTAACTTTTAAATAATCATCTATAAAGTTATATTTATTTACAATATTAATTATTTTATTAACTAAAGAACTATCATATTTTTTCTTTAATACATCTATAGTCTTACTAATATCAGAATCATAATTTTTAATAAAAGTATCTGAAATATTCATACCAAATAAACTCTGTTTTTCTTCATTACATAAATTATACATCTTAAATATTCTCTTTATAATATTATCATAATCACTACCAACATTAGCTAGCTTTATTTTATCTGGTCTAATCCCTTCATCAATTAATTTAGCAATATTATAAGCTACATATTCAACTTCTTCATCGATAGTTTTAAAAGAATAAACAACCGGATCATAATTCAATACTTCTCTATTTTTAATCTCTACATTACATATATCTTTTAACTGTTCAATCATTCTTAAATCAAACTTAGTTAAATGTCCAATAAAAACTATCTTTTTACTAATTAAATACTTTTTAAATAAATGATTATAAATTAATAAATTATTATTATCTAACTCTTTTTTTAAAGATACTAGCATATCTAATTTATAATCATTATATTTTTTATCTTCTATATAATATAAATTATTTAAATATTCTAAAGCAATATCATATTTATAATGATACTTATCCATTAAATAGTAAATTGTTTTCTCGTTATAATCAAAATAATAATTATGAATAAATTCCTTTTTATTCATAAAACTAATATTCATCATTGGTTTATCATTTAAATCAAGTAAGATCTTTTCTTTTGTTTTATTACTACAAACTATTAAAGTATCCATCTAACCACATCCTATAAATATTATACCTTATTTTACTGATGATAAAAAGAAAAAGTTGAGAAATTCTCAACTTAATTAATGTTTTAAACTCACCTCTTATTTTCTTCTGCTAATTCTGTTCCTGTATATTTATTTCCATCTTTATCCACTAAAACAAATTCAAATGCATCAAAACCTGATGATTGTAAGACACTAACAATATTTGGATAATTACATGTATCTTTTTTCAAAGCTACATCTACTTTTTTTCCTGTTGATAAAAAATGCAAATGATTTACTTTACCATCTTTACTTAAAAAAAATATTATATCGCTAGCACCACCATTACCTGTATATATTTCATATGCAGAACTAATATTTTCTAAATCTAACTTATACCCTTCAAATTTATGATCCTCAGTAGGTTTCTTTGCACTTTCATCATATCCTAATCCTGTAATATAATCTTCTACTTCATAAGTTCCATATGTGCCAATGGTATTATCATCTATTTTTATTTCAGCGCCCACAAATTTATCAGCTGTTTTCTGATAATATACTGATCCATCCTTATCTACAATAAATACTCCAACATCTGTATTAAGAATTTGAGTTGCTTGTTTAGTTTCCTCAACTGTTTCTTCTACTTCAGATGTTTCTTCATTTTTAATTTCTTCTTTCTTTTCTGTTTTAGGTGTATTATCTTTATTGATTACTTTATCATATACAATATAGCCTCCTAAACCTATTACTCCTATCAATAATATAATAACCAAAACAATTAATCCCTTATTACTTTTTATTCCCATATTTTTTCCTACCTTTCTTATTAGTAATTTCTTTACTCTGTTACAATTATCATTTCTTTAATTCAGTTAATTGATCATAATAAGTATTTTGTAATGTATTCTTATCTATAACAGTAAACACTTCTGTTTTACTATTTTCATCATTGTATGGTTCATCTACATTAGTCCCATTGGTTCCTTGATAATTATAATATTCCCTTGTATATATAATTTTATTATCTTCATATTTAAATGATCCTTTTGTTTTTTCACTTTCCTGACCATTACTAGCACTATAAGTTGCAGTTCCATCTTGATTAAGAGTTAATTCAATATTTAATTTCGTAGTAATTGTTTCAGGGCCATTTGAACCAGCTACTATGCTATCAATATTTTTTGACCAATTATATGTACCATATAAATCACCAATGCTAATGTTAGAAGTTGTATCATTAGATTTTTCTTCTCCTGTATTTTCTACCTTTTCTTTGACATTATCTTTTTTATTAAGTGCTTTATCCTCAACATCAAATACTTTTGCTCCTAAAAACCAACCACCAAACCCACATGCAATCATTAATAGTATAACTAATACTATTTTTAATATCTTATTTTTCATATTCTCTCCTACCTTTCTATTACATTTTACCCCCTCACCAGTAGTTCCTGTCAAGAGGTTTTTGAATATTTATTATTTTTTTAGATTAATAGTGTAAAGAAAGTGTAAAAAAGAAATTGACAGAAATAACAAAAGTTCTTTTTTATAAAATTAAAAGTACCTTGAGGTACCTTTATTCTATATCTAATAAATAGGCATATTTATCAATATCTAAATCTACTTTAATATTAACTAATACTTTTAACTTGTTATCATTATCAAAGAAAAATATTATTCCATCTTTATCATTAGTTATATATCCTTGATTATTAATTGATGATTTTAATAATTTATATGTTTCTGATAAATATTTAGTATATGCATTTGAATTAAAATCTTTATCTTGTGTTTTTGTATAACTATCAATAGCAGATTTTGTTTTATTTTCTAATTGATCAATTGTCATATTTTTTTTCTTAGCTATATCACTACTATTTAATAATTTACCATTTTTGATATCAAATACATATCCATAATATTGTGTTGGAGAATCCATTTTAGTTGTTTGAGTTGTTATAACAATAACAGATATATAATTATCATTTTTATAAGATACATAATTAAAATATGTTCCTCCACAATCTTGAGTTGGATCTTTTTCTTCACATTTCATTATTTTTTCAATAGCTTTTAATTTATTTACATATACTTCTTTTATTTCTTTATTAACCTTTTTACCATCTTCTGTATTTATATTAATATAAGGTGCTTCTACAGTTCCTTTTCCTCTTAATAATTGGTTTGGTTGATCTATTTGACCTAATGATTTATAATCTTTAACTTTATATGAACTATCAAATTTATAATTAGCTTCATAAACATAATCTTTGGATTCATCTTCCTTAATAGTATCAGCTTCTAACTGATCTTCTTTTTTTATAGTTACTTTTTCTTCTGATTTTTTATTATTTGTTTTTTCCTCATTAGAAACTTTTTTATCTTTCTTTATAAAAATTATACCTATAATAAGCGCAACAACAAGTACAGCAATCAAAATAACAACTATCTTTTTCTTCATTGTATACCTTCTTTCTAATTTTAATATTATCACAAATTGTTATAAGTTACAATCCTTTTTCTTTTTTTTGACAAAAACAAAAGTTCAAAATGAACTTATATTTTATAAATACTAGCTATTTGTTCAGCAATCTTCATTCCGTCAACTGCTGATGATGTTATGCCTCCAGCATAACCAGAACCTTCACCACAAGGATATATTCCTTTGATATTGCACTCATAATTCTCATTTCTATTTATTCTTATAGGTGATGATGTTCTCGTTTCTACACCCGCAATTATACTATCACTTGATGCAAAACCCTTTATTTTATTGTCAAAATATTCAATACCCTCAATTAAAGAATTATAAATGTCTTTATTAAATAAATTACTTAAATCCGAAAAGATATATTCTCCTTTAAATTTAGGTTTTACTGTTTTAAAATCACTAGATGTTTTTTTACTTTTAAAATCTTGATAAAGTTGCACGGGTATTAAACCATTACCCAATTTATAAGCTTGTTCTTCTATCTTTTGTTGATATTTAACACCACCTAATGGCTTACTACCAAAATCTTTATCATTAACAGTTACAATTATTGCACTATTAGCATTACCACTATCTCGATTATGATTACTCATACCATTAATAACTAATCTATTTGAATCTGATGAAGCATTAACAACATAACCGCCTGGGCACATACAAAAACTATATACTCCTCTACCACTACTTGATTTATATGTTAATTTATAACTTGCAGGTTTTAAATTATGATTTAATCTTCCATATTGGTTTTCATCAATTAAAGATTGAGCGTGCTGAATACGAACACCAACTGCAAAAGGTTTAGAATTAATATTAATTTCTCTTTTTAAAAGCATTTCAAAAGTATCATGTGCACTATGACCTAATGCTAAAACTAATACATCACAATCTATCTTTTTATTATTATTTACTTCAATACCAATTACTTTGTTATTATGTATAAGAACATCTGTTAAACAAGTATTATATCTAAATTCTCCCCCATAACTAATTATTTTTTTTCGCATATTTATGATAATATTTCTTAGTAAATCAGTACCGATATGTGGATTATTTAAATAAAGAATTTCTTTTGGTGCACCACAATCAGCAAAGATTTCTAACATTTTTTTTATTCTAAATTTTTTATCTTTAATTTGGCTATTTAGTTTACCATCTGAAAATGTACCTGCACCGCCTTCTCCAAATTGAACATTAGAGTTTATATTTAAAATACCTTTTTCCCAAAACTGTTCAACTGTTTTTACACGTTTTTCAATACATTCTCCTCTTTCAATAATTATTGGTTTATATCCCAATATAGACAAAAAGTATGCACAAAACAAACCTGCTGGTCCTGCTCCTACTATAACTGGACGATTATTTATTTTTTTTATTCCAGATATGCATATATCATATTTTTCATTCGGAGTTTTTATAACATCTTTATCATTTCTTTTTAATACTATTTCTTCATTTATTAACTCGACATCTAATTCATATATATAATATAACTTAGGTTTTTTTCTTGCATCTAAAGATTGTTTATTAATTTTTAATGTTTTGATATCACTTACAGAAATATTTAACCTTTTCGCACATTCTTTCTTTAAATCAAAATATGAATCAACACTTATTTTAATTTGTCTAACTCTAATCATCTAACACACTACTTCCTGCAATCATACCTGTTAAAAAAGCAAATGCCAAATTATATCCTCCACATTCTCCATCAATATTTAAAAGTTCTCCTACCACATATAGACCTTTTTGATACTTTGATTCCATAGTATTTACATCAATATCTTTAAGTGGAATACCTCCAGAACATACTTGACATTTATCAAATCCCTTAGTATCAATAATATCAACTTTAAAGTTTGTGAATGTATCAGCTAATTTTCTTCTTTCATTTATTGTTAAATCTGACCATTTACTTTCGTTAGTTATATTACACATATCCAAAACCATATTTACAATTTTATAATTAAGTGATCCTTCTAAAATTTGACTAATAGTAAACCCTTCATTAACACTCATATATTCATCAAAACTAACATCCAACCAAGATAAGAAATCAATTGCTATTTGTTCTTTTTTTTGCTCATATAGACCTCTAGCAATTAAACCACTCAACTGAAAAGTACAAACACCACTCACACCATAATCAGTTAATTGAATTTCACCAGCTTCTTTTCTAATAAATTGATCATTTTCATATAAAGAAACAGTTCCATAACTTCTTACTCCAGACCACTGTTTAAAAAACTTGCCTTTTCCAATTAATTGAACTAGCGCAGGTAAAGGTTTAATAACGTCATGTCCAAATTTTTTCAAAAAGTTATACCCCATTCCATCACTACCTGATTTAGGTAAAGCTTTAGATCCTGTGGCAATAATTACTTTATCACAATTAATCACACCAATATTAGTATTTAAGACAAAATGATTATCTAAATAATTAATATACTCAACTAAAACATCATTTCTAATAGATACTCCCTTTAATATGGCTTCATTTACTAAAGCATTACGAATACTACTAGCTTGATTAGACATTGGATAATAATAACCATTTTTTATTTTTTTCTTAATTCCTAATGAATCAAACAGTTCTAACACTTTTTCTTGATTGTTTAAACTAATAATACTATTCATTAATTCAATATCTCCATGATAATGTGCAGTATTAATCTCTTCATTCCAATAATTACATCTACCATTACCTGTAACTAATATCTTTTTACCACATTTACTATTTCTTTCTAAAATAATAACCTCATTAGAACATTTAGATGCATAAATAGCCGCAACAAGTCCAGCTGCACCTCCACCAACAATTACTACTTTACTCATATAACCACCCACTTATACCTACATTATAACATTTAAACTTCTAAATTAGAAGATAATTAAAAGGAAATATTCCTTTTACGTTAATTTTTATTTGGATTGCAGATTTTGATTTGTAAACTGAAATAAGTTTGATTATAATATAGCTTATGTTTCTTTGTAATAAT
>CACZQD010000022.1 GCA_902783215.1 uncultured Erysipelotrichaceae bacterium | reverse complement strand
TAAAGAAGGAAAAGAAATATGGCATTTCATTAAAAAATTTAATATTTATGATGATGGTACATATCTTTATCAAAGTAATTCAACTTCTTTCGTAGGTATTTATAATGCTTTAAAAAGATATAATGCAACATCTGAACGAAAAAGCCCAATGGATTATTGTGATTATTCAGACGGATATGTAGTACTAAGAAAAGGTGATACAAGATATATTGTAAATCATGAGCTTCAACCAATTAATGATAAAAAATATCTAAGCCATATTAACATAAATAGAAAAGGGCGTTTAATAGTAGTTGAATTACCAGGTTATCAATATGAAGTTATTGATATTAATGGAGAAGTTATTGTACCTTGTTTTCAAGCTGAAACGGTTTTCATTTTTGATGATGAACATATTATCATTGATAATCATTTAGTAAACTTAGCTGCTTTAAAATATCAATATAATCTGGATATAGAAAATGAACAAAATACTATTTCATTAGTTTTTGATGAAAAAAGTAAAAGAGATTTGTATATTGAATGTTCTAAAGAAGAACTTAATAGTATACTAGAAAATCAACAAGAAAAAATTGACCAAATAAAGCAAGAAACAAATGAAAAAATAATAAAATTAATTTTAAAAAATAAGTAGGTGGGAATATGCTTAATATATCAAAATATCAAACTTTAAGGTTGGATGAATATCCATCATTAAATGATAAAAAAACAATTACCTAAAGGAATAAAAAGATGAGAATTATTAAATATAATAAAACTAATTGGGAAGATTATTTAAATATTACTAATGATTTTATTATTCGAGTTGAAGATAATATTATGGTTGTATCAAATTCTAAAGGCCAAGATATCATTAATCTAAATAGAAAAAATATTTTTAATAATAATAATTAAAAAAACAGATTTTAATTAAATAGTTTCGTGCTATTTTTTTTTGACTATTTTTAATTTGACATTTTCTATAAATTTAGTATAATAATCAACCAAATAGGGGGATTTTTGTCCTATAGTAATTTAATCCAGAAATGAGGGGTAATATGGATAGCGTTGAAACAAAAAAAACGTTAGATATTTCGCAGGCACCATTAATAACGCATTATCGCATATTAGGTTTATTAGATAACTTTCTTAAAGTTCAAAATGATGAAGGTAAAGAAGGCTTTATCAATTTAAATTGTAAAGATTTTACACACGCTAAACCTATTTTCATCGAGGGAATTATTGTAAGTAGTTCTAATGAAAGATTAGTTGTTGAAAAAAATTTTGGTGGATATTTATTAATCAATCAGGAAGGTCAATCATTAAGTAAAGAATATTATGCAATCAAACATATTTCTTCAGATTTATATAAAGTTTATGTTTCTCTAAATTATTGTGGAATTATGAATAAAGACGGAAAAGAAATAATTAAATGTAATTATTATAACATTGTACCACCTGAAAAAGATTTAATCATTGTCTATTTAAAGAAAAAACTAAAACAAGGTAATATAGTGAAAAAATTTGTTTTGCGTAATGAAAAAATAATACATAAAGGTTTATATGATATCAGTGGTAAAAAACTTTTAGATGAAAAATTTAAAAGAATTAGTATTATAGATAATAAAACAGTTATTGTTACTGATTTTTCAGATAAGTACTATAAAGTACATTTAGATTTAATAAATAATAATCATACATTTGAACCATTTAATTTTGATGGGATTTTAAATTGTGATTTTTATCATAATGTAGCTATTATTATTAAAAAGAAAAAATATGGATTAATAGATACTAATGGTAGAATAGTCCTACCTTTAAAGTATGATGATATAAATCCATTTATTTGTGGATATGCAATTTGCAAATTGAATGATAAGTATGGACTTATAAATATGGAGGGTAAAGAAGTATTAAAGCCTACACATTATCAATTAGAGTATATATCTGCAGCTTTATATAGGGTAGATAATTTAATTGCAAAAATAGAAGATAATAAAGTAATTCATTTTCCTAAGGTAGAAAATTTAATTTTGGAATCCGAAATAGTAAATAATTTAATTCCTTGCTTTTATAAAAATTACCATTCTGGTCTTATCAATTATGGTCTTATCAATATGAAGGGTAAGTTAGTTATACCGATAAATGATGATTATTTAAATATGACTTATAAAAATAATTTTTGGTGGGCTTACAAAAGAAATCGTAATTATGATGTTTATTCTAAAGATGGTGTGAAATTATTTGAAAACTTGACTAGTGATATTGTCGTTAAACAAGCTAAACAAGTAGGTAATTTAGTATATAGTCAAATTGGTAATACATACACCTTAGTAGATCTTAATGGGCATAAAATATTTGAAAATATTGTTGCTGATCAATTCTTGATATTAAATGATGATTTAATTATTGTTGATAATCATATATTAAAACTAAGTGATATCAAAGAAGTATATTCTGTAGATATAGAAATTAATAATAGTAAGTTAAAAAAAACATTTGACACTTTAGAAAAGCAAAAGATGTTTATTCAAATGTTTAATGATGGATTAAATAATTGGTTTAATACATATATAAATAATTTAGAATCTAAAATCAATGAGCATTCAAAGGAGAAAGTAAAATGATCGATAAAAATGTTGTGTGTAAATACAATTATTACTAACTATAAAAAATAAATTGAAAACTAATAAAGGAGTGATAAAATGTGGGATACAGAAAGAAAAAAAGTAATTGATTATAAATTTGGTCAATATATAACTGATTTTGAAATTGTCAGAGTTTATGATGATGTTGTTGTATACGCTGATGGTTTTGATCCAAATCGTTTTGGCCTAATAGATTTAACCAGTAAAAATTGTAAAGCAGACGTGTTAACTGATCCAATTTTTCATGGTATACCACAATTTATTAATGGACGTGCGATTGTTACGACAGATAATGGATATGGATATATAGATAGTAAAGGTAATATGATCAAAAACTATTGTCAAAGCATATTAAGGTCTTTATATAATGATAATATTGTATTTAGAGAAAATGATTTATGGGGTATTATGGATACTAATGGTAATGAACTAATGCCACCTACATATTCCAATCTTTACTTTTTAAGATATAATTACATGATTAAAGTTGATTCTAGATCAGGTGTTATCGATAAATATGGAAATATTATTTTAGATTGTAACTATAATGAAATAGAAGCTATGACTAAGGATTTATATAAGGTAAGAAAAAGAAAAAAATATGGATTAGTAAATAGTAAAAATGAAATTATTTTACCTATGAAGTATTCTATAATAGACCAAATAAATCCTAATCGATATTTTGTATTAAAAAATTCTAAGACAATTTTTATTATTGATGAAAAAGGTAATACGATAAAAAGAATAACTGATAATATAGGTGGAATAAAAATATTAAATAATAACCTATTAATTTATAATAATCGTAAAGGAAAAACTGTTTTAAATAGTGATGGAGAAATTATATTATCTGTGGAGGGTCCTAACAAGCCATATGATTATATAATTGATGATGATATAATTTATTACCATGATTCAAAAAGCGAATATTTTTTAAATGATAAAGGAGAAAAAATATTAGAAACTATTCCTGATGATAAAACTGATGATTTATACTCTATTGAGACTTTTATTCATCATAATCCTTATTTTGAAAAATTTCCAACTGGATTACTGTGTTTAGGTAATACAAGGTCTTGTTTAAGTTTATACGATTTAAATGGTAATCAAATTAAAGTTAATAATTCAAGTGAGCCTTTTTTCGATAATACTTATGAACATATAGAAGTATTGAATGACAATTTAATAAAAGTAATAAATAGAGGTAGAACAGCAGTTATTGATCGAACTGGGAAAATTATAATACCATTTACTGATAATTATTCCACTTTAACACTTGATAATGGTTTGATAAAAGTAATCACTGAAGATCAATATGGTAATAAAGTATATATGTTATATGATTTAGATGGAAATATTTTAATTGATCAAATTGCTGATGTAGATAGTTTACAAGTTATTAATAGTAATCAAGTTATTATTAACAATTATATTTTTAATTTAGATAATATTAAATATCAATATCAATTAAAACTATTTGATGACAATCATTTAATCAAAAAAACCTTTGCTGATATGGATGAATTTAATACATATATTGAGTCGTTTATCGAATCAATTATTCCAATGATAAACCAACAAAAACAAAAACGGTTAGAAATGATAGAGCAAATAGATAAAAAAACCAATGAAGATATTGATAATATTATTGAAAATGTCGATGAAGAAATAAAAAAGTATCAAAAACGGAGGTAATTTATGATTGAGAAGAAAACATCAGTAATAATTGATAAAACTAAAGGTTATAAATTAAATAATTATCATATTGTTGATGTCATAGATGATTTATTAGTATATTATGAAAACTATAATTTTGGTTTATTAAGCTTAAATAGTAAAAATGGTGATCCCTCACTTATTACTAAACCTATTTATAAAAAATTTAAACAGTATAAATATGGACAAATAGTAGCTAGAGTTAATGGTGAGGATGTCTTACTAGATAGTACTGGTAAAGTTTTACTGAAAATGGATCAAATTGAAATAATAAGAAAAGACTTATATAAAATTACAAGCGATAATGATATCTACTTAGTTAATGAAACATTTTCTATTATCACAAGAAAACCATATAGCCGTATTGATTTTATTAATGATGATCGAGCAATTACCTCAACTAGAGAAGGTCGGGGAGTAATTAGTTCTGATGGTACAGAATTAATACCTAACAAATATGATGGTATTGAAGCGTGTGATTATGGATATTTAGTTACCATTTGTAAATCTTTTAAAAGTAGAGCAGGTTATTACACAAAATATATTAATGGTTTAATAAGTAAAGAAGGAAAAACATTAATAGAACCTAAATATGAAAAATTAGTAGTTATTGATGATAAAACAGCTTTAATATGGAAAAAGGATAAATGGATATTAATAGATTATAAAGGTAAAAAATTAAAAAAATTAAATTTATTATTTAAAGAAATAGGTCAGTTTGAGGGTAAATATGCAATAGCTAAAATGGAAATGGGTAGTTGCTTAATTGACAAACAATTTAATATAAAAAGTGAAATTGCTAACTATATAATATCTGGTGATACTCATTATAAAATGATATATGACACCACACACAATAATTTAATTGCTAAAGATACATTAGAAGAGTCTAAATCGTATGCTGATATTCGTCCCTTTACTAAACAGGGTATAGCCATGGTACACGATCTACCATCGGGTTTTAAATTAATTAATAAAGACTATAAAGAAATATATCATGCAGGACATAATTTACGTCAGATAAATATTAAAGATAACTTAATTGTCACTTTAAAAGCTATTCAAAAAATAGAAAACAGTATTTCTATTCCAGCTATTTGGTTGAGTGGAATAATCGAGATAGAAGGTAGAGAAATATTAAAACCAATTCAAATAGATAATCAAATTTTAATTGTTAATGCTGAACAAGTTGTAATAGATGATTACTTATTCAACATCGATGAATTAAAAGTCATCTATCAATTAAATATTTGTTATAACAATTCTAATCTAATAAAAGATTTTGAAAGTGAAGAACAATTAAAAGAATATGAACAAAAATTTGAAAAGTTAGTAATACCTTATTTAAATAACAAAGAAAAACAAATAGATAACCATATTAAAAAGTGGGGAAAAGTAAAAGAAAAACAATTAACTAAAACATTTTTAAATGCCGATAGATTAATGAAAGGTAGTGAATAATATGCTTAAGTTTAGTAAATTTCTAACAATTGATACTGATTCTTGTCCAAAAATAACTGATCAAACAATTGAACGCGTTGATAATAATTTAATTGTGCTTAAAGAAGATGATTTATATGGGTTAGCTAGTTTAGAATCGAAAACAGCTCAAGCAAGTATAATTATTAAACCTATTATGCAATCTATATCTTCTTTTAAAGATGATTTAGCTATTGTTAAAATAAATGATTTATATGGTGTGATTAATAGACTAGGAGAGTTTGTTATCAAACCAGAGTATAGTAGTATTGTATATAATGAAAGTGTGAAAAATTTTACAGTTCAAAAGAATAATTATGGTCTTATAGATATTAGTGGTAAAGTATTGATTGATCCAATACATAGTCCCATCAATGATATTGGACCATTTAGATTTGGACATGCTGTGATATCTATAGAAAAGGTAAAAGTAGGACAAAGACAAATACTTTATTTAGATGATATTAATAATGTGATTGCTGAGGCAGGTGACGTAGAAAAAGAATCAAAAACTGGTTTAATCAATTCTAATGGAGATATAGTTGTTGAACCTAATTATAATAGATTAATGATTATTGATGATTCCCGTTTAATACATAATATTAAAAAAAACAAATGGGAATTAATGGATTACCAGGAAAATAAGTTGGATATAAAAAAGTTTTCTAAAGATTGTCAGCTAGATAATTTTTATGGACAAATTGGTCTTTTTTATGATCGTAAAAGAGAAATGTCTGCATTATTCTTAGCTTCTTTAGATGGAAACTATATTGAAGGATCTGGATATGCTGATAGTAAATGTAGTTTTAACTATGATACATTTTATATTGATGCAAGGTCATCATACTTATCTGCTTTATTCGATAAAAATGGTAATTTAATAGATAATGGTATAAATACGCATCATATTGAAGATGATGGAACACATTTATATACTTTTCGTTCATGTTCATATAGTGTCCACCAAGTTGGTATTTATAATGCTTTAAAAAATTATCGTGCGAGTATTCCAGGAGATAATATAGGATCATACTCTAATGGGTATATGATTATAAATAGAAATGATTATTCTATGGTAGTTGATCATAATTTAACTTTAAAACAAACATATCCTAATATTTGCAAAGAGATTGAAAGAAAAGGCAACTTAATTAAAGTAGTTATAGAAAAAAATGAGGAATATGAAATAATTGATATAAATGGTAATATTATTATCCCTTCTTTTCGCGCGCAGAACTGTTATATTGTTGATGATAATCATATTATCATTAATAATCATTTAGTATCTTTGGAAATTTTAAGTTATAAATATAATTTAGAAATAAAAGCGGATAAAGAACAAAATATATTTTCATTTGATAGTGAAAATGATAGATCAAGATTCTTAGATATTGCTTCTAAAGAAATAGAAAACTTATTAAAAGAGCAAGAAAATCGTATCAAAGAAGTTAAACAAGATATAAAAAATAAAATGTTAAAGTTAGTTTTAGATAAATAATAGGAAGTGAGTTTTATATGCTTAATATAAGTACAAACCAAATAATAGATTTAGATGGATTTAAAAAAATTACAGATTATAAAATAACAGATATTGATAATAACATCATGTATATAACTGATGATGAAAAAGTTGATTACATTAATCTTAATAATAAAACTTTGATGATTAATAAAAAGACTTTAAAGTATGATTATTTATCTAAATTTGAAAATGGTGTAGCTAGAGTAATGGTAAATCAAAAGTATGGATTAATTAATGAAGAAGGACAATACATAATCCAACCTAATTATTATAAAATAAATAAGTTAGATGATTTAGTATATGAAGTTATAATTGATAAAAAAACATCACTTCACGGAAAAATTTCCGCACTTTATAATATTAATACTCATAAAATAACTGATTTTGTTTATAATTCGATAGAAACTATAGGTAATCATTTCTATTGCGCTCAAAAACCAATATATAAAACAGTATTAATAGATAGTGATTTTAAAGAAGTAGCTAGTAATGAATATGATAATTATAAAGTTTTAAATGATCAGTTTATCAGAGTAAGTAAAGGTTATAATAAAGTAGGAATAATAAATTATCAATCTAGACAAATCTTAAAACCAATTTATGATACCGTTACCATTGAAAATAATTATTTTATAGTTCGTAAAGGTAATAAAGAAGGATTGTATGATTTTGATGGTAAAGAAATTATTCCCTTGAAGAATTATTTAATTTCGGAAATAAAAGATGGTTATGTTGTTTACCAAAAAAATAAAAATAGTAAAAAAACTTTATATAATCTTCAAAATAATACAATCATTGAAAATACTTATGATGATATTAGAATAATGGATAATGATAACTTTTTAGGACATCAAAATAATCATTGGTGGTTAATTTATTCTGATAATTTAAAAATTCATCATAGTATCTTTGATTCAGGAAAGAGAACCGTTCGTGATTATTCTAGCATTAGTCATTTTAAATATGGAGTAGCTATATCTAGCATAGGAAAAGAGTATATATTAATTAATAACCAGTTACAAGAATTATTTAGAGTTAATAGAATTGAAGAAATAAATGACGGAATATATCTTCTAGAAAAAGATGATGATACATCATTCATTTATAATGCTAAATATCAAGTAAAGACTAAAGAATATCGATTGATTAAAAAAGAAAAATTTGGATATAAAATAGTGTCAGATGGTATAGGATTATTAGATTTTGATTGTCATGAAATATTAAAACCAATTTATAACCGTATAAAATTTATTGATGGATATTTATTAGTTAGTAAAGATAATCTATCTGGTATATATGATATAGATGGAAAAGAAATATTGCCAATTAATTATCAAATTGATCATTTTAAAAGAATAGGAAACTTTCTTATGCTATTTAAACATTCATATCCTTCTGAAATCTCACTTATCAATATGGATGGACAAGTTTTACTTGATAATGTAGATTTTGCAAGTATACAATATATTAATGACGAATTATTAGTTGTCAATAATTATTTAGTACCAGTTAATGAATTAAAACAATTGTATTGTTTAGAATTATTTCATCGAAATAGTTTTAATAAAGAAATAGTTTATAAAGATAGTTTTGATAGTTTGGATGCAAGACAACAAGTTATTAACTACATAGAAAATATTATAGAAGAGAGTATTAATAATTTAAAATCAGGTAGACAAAAAGTTATAAATAGGAAGTGATAAGCGTGCTGAAAATTGATACATATCAAACATTTAATACTGATAGAGGTATATTATTAGATGTTTTAGTTACAGGTGTAGATCAAGATATGTTATATTTTAAAGAAAATGACAAATATGGTTTAATGTCATTAAATACCAAAAATGGTCAACCATCATTAATTGCTAAAGCAATTTATGATGATATTGGTCTATTTAATAATGGTGTAGCTTATTTTAAACGTGATAAGCAGATGGGTTTGATTAACAAAGAAGGCAAAGAGATATATGCTAACATTTTAAAAAATATGAATGTGCAAGACAATGGTCATTATATTATAACAGATAAAAATGATAGAATAGGTGTGCTTGATAATAATGGCAAAGAAATTATTGAACCACTTTTTGCTTCTGTTAAACTAATAAAAAATAAGGTATATTATTGCGAAAGAAAAAATAACGTAGATACAGATGAATATTTAGCTGATATATATTTATTTGGTTTGACGGGAGATTATATTGAATGTTTTGATGACTGCAAAATATATGATAATTACATTGAAGGGAAAAAATGGAAACTTTCAGGACTCTATGATATGAATGGAATTAACATAATTCCAAGGAAATATCTATATATTAAAAAATCTTCTGATGATATATTTTATGGAGTTAAAAAAATGTCTATTGATGTATTTAACTTTAAAACTAATCAACAATATCATATGACTAAAAATTTTCAGTCACTTAAAGAATTTGGAATTATTCAAAAAGGTAATAAGCTATATAATTATAATAATCATCCAATTACGGAAATAAATTTACCAAAAGGTAGTTTTCTATCTGATGCAATTAGTTCTTCTCTTTTCTTAGTTAATGTTCAAGAAAAAAAGAATCACTATTCCGCTTTAATTGATGAAAAATCAAATATAGTTAAAAAATTTGATGATATCATATTTGTAAATGAAAAAAAAGATAACTATCTTATTACTAAAGATAAGGTTATGGATTTAAAGGGTAATATACTAATTGATTTTAGTGGGAGTCATATTGAATATTTAAATAATAATGTTTTTGCTTATTTCTCTTTTTATAGTCCACTTTCAACTAAAATAGTAAATGTCTCGACTAAAAGAGAAATTGATGTAAAATATTTTACATGTGATAATGGATTAATAGTAATATCTAAAGGTCAAAATCAAGTTGGACTGCTAGATAAAGATGCCAATGAGTTATTAGAACCAATTTATGATAATATTGGACCTTTCGATAATGGTATATCCGTGATTGAGAAAAACAATAAATATGGAGTTATCAATAAAGATGGTGAATTAATTATTAAACCATCTTTACCAAAGAGTTATATTGCTGTCAATAATAACTTTATCATCTCCACTGCGCCAAATAAAAATAAACATACTATTTTTGATATGAAAGGTAATATGTTATTTAAAGATATTATATATAATAGTTTATTTGTAGTAGATGATAATCATTTTATTATTGATAATGTATTAATAAATATTAATGATATTTCTATAAATAATCATTTAGATATAAGTTTTAAAAATAGAATAATCAAAAAAGTATTTAATAGCACAGAAGAAAGATTAAAAGTTATCAAATCATTAGAATTTGATATAAATAGTAGTTTAAACAATCTTTCGGATGAGTTGGATACTTATCAATTTATAAAAAAATAAGGGGGATTTATGAACATTGATATTAAAATATATGATCAATTAGATCCAAGCGTAGGAATTAAAATAAGTAATTATGAAGTACATGATATTGTAAATGATATTATAATTACTAAAGGTGATAATAATAAATATGGTTTTGGAATAATGACATCTAAAAATTTACAAGGGCATGATATTGTTAAACCACAATATGAAGATATTGATATCTTTAAAAAAGGTGTTGCTTGTGTAGAAATTACTTCTTGTCGCTATAATATAGTAAATGTTGAAGGAAAATATATATTAAATGAGAATTGTGGATTCATTCACAGAATATCCGATACTTTATTTAAAATATATAAAAATGGTAAAAATGGTAAATATGGTATCGTTAATTATGAAGGGAAAATAATTTTAAAACCCATATATGATTCAATTGAGTATTTTAAATTTAATAATCGTGAAGTATTAGTCACAAATCAAAGAAAAAAACTAAATGTTAAAGGGTTATATCGTGCGGTAACTAAACATTACAATAAAAAAGTTAATTTATATGGATTATATGATATTACTGGAAGAGAAATGATCAAAGATAATCAGTATATTCGTATGATACCAGTTTCTGAAAATAAAATATTTGTTTGTGAAAAAATTGGTTTTTGGAAGATAATTGACTATAATAATAATTTAATCAAAAAGATTGATGAAAAAATTCGGGATATTGAATTTAATGAGAGTATTGGTATAACTAAAGATAAAACAAGAGATATTATCGATTTTGATGGTAATTTTTTGTTTAAATCACTAAAAAATTATATAGTTTGTAAAAATGCAAAAGATTTAGTCATCTATTATGATCAACAAAAAGATAATTATTTTGTTATTGATTCTAAGGGTAATCGCCTTTATAATATCAATATTGGCTGGGAAGATATATATAGTTTATCTATATTGAATGAAAACACTATTTTTTATAGAAGTTTATCTTCTCTTGAACAATCTCAAGATAAAGGTTATTTAGTTAATGTTATGAATAATAAAAAAATAAATGTTTCTGATTTTAATATTTTAAAAGATGAAAATATTGAAATAATAAAAAATCAAAAAGCTGGTCTTGTAGATAAGGATTTAAACACTTTAATTGATAATATTTATGATGCTATTTATGATTATAAAGATAATATTTTGGGATGTAAGCAAGATGATAATATTTATATTATGAATAATAATCAAGTTATAAAACAATTTAAGGAAGATGTATTTGAAACTGATGAATTAGATTTACATTTTGAAATAGTTAATAATTTTATTATATATAATTTAAAATATGAAAAAAGCAAATTAGGAATTATTTCAAAAAATGGAGAAGAAATATTAAGTCCTATAGAAATTTCTAATTACAAAATCGTTAATGATGAATTGATATTAGTTGATAATTATTTATACAATATTAATTCGTTAAAAATAAGGTATCAACTAGATCTTATACTTAATGATAACTTCCATACATTAATTCAAAAAAGTTTTGATGGAACTGTAAATTATCAGAAAATACAAGATACTATTCTTGAAGCGAAACATAAAGAACATGAAAAACAAAAAAAATTAGTAAAGTAGGTGAACATATGGATCTATTTAAATTAGTAAAACAATCTATTAATTCTAATAGTTCTAATTTAAAAAAATTTAACTCTGTTGATTTTAATGCTGGCCATAAGATAACTGATTTAGAAATAGTAAAAATTGAAGATGATTACATGTATTTAAAATATAGACCTCATCAAGAAGTAGGTTTATACTCTTGGAATACTAAAAATGGTTCTTTGTCAGAAATAATAAAACCTAAATATGGCTCTTTTGAAAAAATAAGAAATAATCGTTTTATTGCACAAGAAAGTTTTTTAAAAATAGGAAATCCTGTAAGAACTTTATTTGATGAAATGGGAAAACCAATAATAGAATTAGATAGTGGGGATTTAATACAAAATGATGATAATACATACATTGCTAGAGCTTTTACAAGAGAAATTTTGTATGATTATGATGGGAATATAATTCTTAAGTATGCTAATATTAATTATTTAGAACCTAGTATTTATAAAATAAAAAAGGGTGAAAAGTATGGCTTAGCTTATAATGATAAAATAATTATAAAACCAAAATATGATGAGTTAGAACTAATAGATCATCATTTATATCTAGTAGGAATAAATATTAAATTTAAAAAGAAAAGAGAAATGAGTCAAATTAAAGATGGTGATTATCCTTATAAATGGGCAAGAGTTTATGGTATTATCGATCATAAAGGAAAAACATTGATTAAACCTAATTATCTACATCTAGAGGCTTTAAATGATGGTAATTATTTAGTTATGTGCAAAAACTATAAGTGGAAAATAATTGATAAAGAAGAAAAAATAAAAAAGGTATTTTCTTCTAAATATGATTATTTATCATTTAATAATAACATAGGAATAGCTCTATTAAACAATAAATATGGTCTAGTAGATATTAATGGTAATCAAATTACATCCTTTGAATATGATAATATTCAAGAATTTAAAGATGGACTAGCTATTGTAACTAAGGATAATTTAACAGGTGTGATTAATGAACAAGGTAATATAGTTATACCAATTATTTATCAAGATATATCTTCATTTGAAGGTAATGTGGCTATTGCTTCTATAGAGGGTAAAGACTTTTTAATAAATAAAGATGGAAAAGTACTAACTAATAATTATGATGAGATAAAATATATTGATAATGTTTATAAAGTAAAATTTCAAAACCAATATGGTCTAATAGATCAAGGTGGTAAAGAGATTGTTAAAGTTAAATATTCTAGTTTATCTAAAATGGATAAATACTTATGGCGTTTTAGAACAGAAAAAAGGTATGGATTAGTAAATATACAAGGTAATGAAATAGTCCCACCTATATATGAAGAAATTCATTCCGCACATTTAAAAGATGGTTTAATCCTTTTAAAAACGCACACTACTTCTTTATTTTATTCAAAAACTTATTATAGTTTATGGAATGATAAAGGAATGAAATACTTAAAAGATATTAAACTTGATTTTATACATATCTTAAATGATGAACAGGTAGTTATAAATAATTATTTATTCAACGTGAAAGATTTAAAACAAACATATAATTTAGACATCAATATTCATGGATTATCAATCTCAAAGGAATTTGAATCAAATGAAAAGAGAGAAAAATATATTGATTTATACAATGCTTCATTATCTAAATATATAGAAAACATAATTGAAGAAAATGAAAAAGTTGTTGAATATGTTGAAAAACAAAAAGAAAAACAAATTATTCAAGTATTAAATAGAAAGATTTGATAGTAAACAAATATAACATATATATAATTGTAAAGAAAAGAAATAAGGTGTATAAAGTGCAACAAATAAAAACATATGAAACCGTAGATTTTAAATATGGGCAATTATTAACTAATTATGAAATTGATCGAGTAGATGATGATTACATAATTGTTAAAAATGATGAAGTATTATATGGTTTAATAAGTCTGCATTCTAAAATAATAAGTGATCGAGGATGTATATTAAAATATGAAATGATCTCGGAATTTAGAGAAGGCATTGCTATAGCTAAACAAAAAGGTAATATCTATAACTTAATTGATAAAGAAGGAAATGAACTCTTAGAATTGAAAGCAGATTATGTAGAATACTTTCAAGATGATATGTATAAAGTTGTGATAAATAATGACAGGTATTTAGTAAATAAAGCAGGACAAATTACTCAAAAATATGATTTTATTTACAGTTTTCAAGGTGATTATAGTATTGTTTTTAAAAATGATAAAAAAGGAGTAATTGATAGAAAAGGTCAAGAAATTATTCATCTTTATTATAATAATATAAAAATAGTTGGAGATAACTGTGCTATATTAGATGATCGAAAACTTATATCCTTAAAACAACCAATTAAAATACTATTTGAATTAAAGAAAGGTAAACTTAAGTATATTGGAACTAACCGATTATTAGTTCGAAGAAGTGTAAGAAGAAAGTACCAAATTATTGATTTTTTTGGTAATACTATTAATAAAATAAACCCAATATATTTAGAAGGAAGAAAAAATGATGTTATCATAGCTGGTGCTATTAAACAAGGATTAATGGATTTAGATGGTAATTATTTAATTGCCCAAGAATATGACGACATTTCTGTTTATGAAGAAGGCTTAGTTGTTGGCCTATATGGCTCGAATTATTTATCAGAGAACAATCAAAGAATCGAAAGATACTTATTCCACCTTTTTGATACTAAAGGTAATAGAGTTTTGAACGACAATTATTTTAATATATCTCGAATCAAAGAATCTGTATATTTATTATCGAAAAATGGATTATATGGATTTTATAATTTTAAAACAAAAAAAGTAGTAGAACCAACATATCAAAATTTAATTTTTAGGGATGGGTTATTTATTGCTACTAAGAATAATAAAAAAGGCTTAATTAATCTTGAAGAAAAAGAAGTTCTTCCATTTAATTATCGTGATATTAATTATATAAAAGATGGAATATTCAAAGCAACTTATTCAGGATCATATATTTTATTTAATCGTGAAGGTCGAAGAATTAATGATCAATCTTATATTCAAGTAAATAGTTTTATAGATGGTTATGCTGAATTTCACAAAGATGATTACTTTGGTGTAATTAATACAAAAGGAAAAGAAATTATCAAGTTATCAACTGGGCCTTGGAAGACAAAAGAAGTTAAAAATAATTTAATTCATTTGACTTTTGATAATAAGTATCATTCACTCTACGATATAAATGGCAATAATATTTTTCAAAAATGTCAATTTAATTCTTTTTATATCTTAAATGAAGAAACAGTAATAATTGATAATTATTTATTTAGTATTAATCAGATTAAGATTCAATATGCATTTTACATTCAAGGTAATTCTGATTTTAAACCAAAAGTATTTTCATCAATTGATGATAGAAAACACTATATTGACAATTTAAATACAATGTTTATTGATAACTTAATTGAGTGGTACCGAGAAAGACAAGCATTAATAAATGTTTTCAAAACAAAATCTAGCGAACAATTAGATCAGTTAGAATCACTAATAAATAGTTCAACTAATGATGATATAAAAAGTATTGTCAAACAATTAGAAGAAGATGATAATACTTGTATTGATGAACTAAATCAAAAAACAAGTGCAAAAGTAAAACAAATAAAAACTAAACTAGAAAGTAAGTAGGTGAGGAACGTGCTAAAGAAAACAAAATATGAAACAATAGATTTAAGTAATGCTCCATATTTAACTAAATATCATATTTTCGATATTTATCCACATTACATTGTTGTTACTAAAAATAATAAATATGGAATAGTTAGTTTAGATAGTAAAAAAATAGATAATCAAGAAGTAAAACTAAAATATGATTATGTACACAGATTAGATGATGGTACTGCTATTGTTACAAAAAATGACAAATGTAGTTTAATTGATGAGTATGGTAATGAGATAATTGAACCTATTTATGATGCAATCTTTGAGAATACAAACGGTATTTTAACAGTTATTGAAGATAATTTGTATGGTTTAATTAAGTCAAATGGAGAAGTTATTTTAGAACCTACTTACAGCTACATTCGAGATTTTGAGGGTAATTATACTGGTGTCTATGATACAAACACAAGACATGGTATAATTGATCGAGATGGAAATGTTATTATGTCTTGTCAATATCACCATCTTAAGATTGTTGGGAATAAATATGCTATTTTGAATTTTAAGTGGGTTATTGATTTAGAAACAAAAAAAGAATACTTTAAAGATAAATATTATAAAGTATCTTATTTTGGTGAAGATAGATTTATTGCTGAAAAAGATTCAGGTAAAGTTAAATTAGTTGATATCAATAACCATACTATAAAAAAATTTAACCGATCTAAACAGGATATTTCTTCAAACATTGAATTACTATCAAATGGTTTAGTAAAAAGTAAAATCGCTTGGCATGAGTTGACTTTACTTGATAGAGATGCTAACGTAATTGTAGATAAGTGTTATGATATTGAAGATTGTCATAATGGTTATGTAATTGTAGGTTTATTATCAGGTGAAAATGTAATATATTATTTGTATAATGCAGAAGGAAAAAAAGTTATAAATAGAGCCAATGTTCATAATCAAATAAAAAATATAAATACCAAATATTTAAGTCTTAAGAAACATGAATGTGCATATGTGGCAAAAAAAGAAAATAGCAAATATGGTTTAATTACTTTAGATGGTATTGAGTGTTCTAAAACATTCATCTATGACAGGATTGATTATAAAAAATATAATATATTTGTGGGATATTATGGTGGTCAACAATACTTAATAAATGAAATAGGAAACAATATTACTTTTAGAATGTATGATGATATAGAAGGATTTACTAACGGTATATCTTTATTTAAACGTCAAGATATAAAGGGAATAATTAATAGTCAAGGAAAAGAAATTGTCCATAAAGATTTAGATTATATTAATACACTTAATGATAAGTATATATATGGATATAAAAAACTAGATGACAAACATTATCTTTATTCCTTATATGATATGAAAGGCAATATTATTTTTAAAGATAAATTGATTAATCAAATAGCTTTATTAAATGATGATATCTTTATTATAAATAATCATTTAATAGATATAAATTATTTTAAGATAAAGTACTTATTAGAAATAGTTCATAATGAAAAAGTAACGGTAAAAGAATTTAGAAGATTACTTGATAGAGAAGACTATATAAATCATTTTAATAATTACTATATTGAAGAAATAACTAAATGGTTATCTAAACGGAAAAAATTAATCGATAAAAACTATGAAGAAATAAATAATCAATTAAATGATTTATATAAAAACACTTTAGAAATTGAAAATCCTCAATTATTAGAAAAAATAAAAGAATTAGAACAAATGGATAAACAAATGAGCTTAGATTATAAAGAAAATAGTTCTCAAAATATAAAACAATTAATTAAAATACTAGAAAGTGAATAGTGATATAATGTATACTAAAACATATGAAACAATTAATACAGAAGGCCTTATAAAAGTAACTGATTATGAAATAGTTAGTATAGAAGAAAACTTTATTATTGTTAAAAATAATAAAGGATATTTTGGAACACTC
>CACZQD010000021.1 GCA_902783215.1 uncultured Erysipelotrichaceae bacterium | reverse complement strand
GTTGTATTAAACAGTAATGATTATGGTTGCATGATAAAGTTTGCTGAAACAATAGAAGAAGCTAATGTTAATTGCTTAGCTAATAAAATTTTAGAAAGTAAAGATCCACTTTATAACTATCGTTTTGCTCGTGAAGTAAAGGAAGCAGATATAGAAAAGCATGCACAAGTAGTTATTGAAAGCAAAAATCCTCAATATAATTATTCTTTTGCACTATTAATTAAAGGTGCAGATATAGAAAAACATGCACAAGTAGTCATTGAAAGTAAAGATTTAAAGTATAATTATTTGTTTGCTAAAGAGGTAAAAGGTGCCGATGTAAGAAGACATGGTAAAGTAATTATTGAAAGCGGTGATTTATCATATAATTGGGATTTTGCTGCATTACCTGGATGTGATATTATCGCACATAAAGATGTTATTATGAATTCAGGTGACGATGATTATATTAACAAGTTTGATCCGTGGTACGGCGAAAGATATGATACAGAAGTATTAAAACAAAAAATATTGTCTTTAAAGTAATATTCAGGAGGTTTTATGAAATACAAGAATATTAAAATAAATGATATTGATTGGCGCAATAAAATTTTAGTTAAGTATAATGATAAGTATAAAAAACAATTAAATCATTTAAAAGATATTAATAATATATTTGCAAGTTATATTGAAAAATGGCCTAGTTATATGGATGAAGATAGTAAAATGCAAAGTTATTTGATTATGGATGATTTAAATAATTGTTATGGAGGGATATTTTTGTATCCATCTACAGCTAATAATCAAGAATTAGTTATTAATTATTTAATGAGTAATAAGTATACTAATGAATTTAATTATCGTGTGTTTGATAGTGTTATTAAATCATTAGGGGAGTATTTCTACGAATATCAATCATTTAGTATCAATTTATATAATGGCACAGAATTAGAGCACTATAACCCAACAGATTATAAAAAAATATACGGTATATTAACTCATACTTCATACGAATTTGATAATATGAAAAATCATATTAATCATACAAATATGTTAAACAATATTAATGATGTAACATTAAATTTAATTAATAATAATGTTAAATATCATGTAGATGTTTATCCACATGAAGATTCAGATTATTTAATTGAAATGTACAAAGATAATGTAATTAATTTAGATGAATTGTTATACCAAATACTTCAATTTAGTATTAAATGTTCAGATGATAAGACAATTTATTTAGAAAAAAATGGTAATGTAGGTATATATAATAAAAGAGAAAATACTAACTATTATCGTTTATTTCATAATATTTTATCTAATGATTTAAAAGGTCATATTTATACTACAAGTGATAAAAGTATAAGTATAAATAAATGTGATTTATATAGTGATATTAAAGTTCATACTAAAGATTATGATGTTCAAATATTTAATCCAAAAAATCAGAATTATAAAGTCATGACTTATAAATCATCTAAAAAGAATAATTCATCAAATATAGTTACTATGTATGTAGATGATAACAATAATATTTTAAAACTATATGTAGACTATAATCTTCATAAGAATGCTAAAGATGAAAATAGAGCTAAAATAAAAGGTACTTATACTTTAAGAATAGATAATAGATATGGTTTCAAAGATATGAAATATATTAGTCGTTCTGGATGGTTTGATAGATATAACTTTGAATCATTAGAAGATTATAAATACTCCTTATATGATGCAGTAACTAGTGGCATATTAACTACTAGTAATGCAGATGAATTAATAAATATAGTAGCTTACTATTTTAATCAATTTAATGATGATAAAATAAATATAACAAATGAAAACATGTGTCAAACTATGTTTGATATAAATGACTATGTATTTAATACATTAGAAAGTATAAATAAAGAAAACATGGTACCAGTTCTAAAAGATAATATAAATAGCTTTATTGATAGTGAAACTAATAAAAAGAAAGACAAAGTAAAAACATATAAGAAAGATAACTAAGTTGTCTTAAGAAAGATAACTAAGTTGTCTTTTTTGTTGTATATATGTTATAATTATGGTAATAAAAAATAGGAGGATTTTATGTTAGGTTTACAGGCAATAGAGTTTATTCAAAATCAAACAATCGTAAAAATAAAATTAGGTGATGTTAGTACTATTATTTATAATAATTATAATAAAGAAATAGGAAAAGATAAAATGAAAGATTATTTAAAAAGATTTTTAAGTATTATTGATAATTGGAATCAAGAATATGTTGATAATCAATTTATAGATGGTATTGATTGGAAGTTAATATTAGTTTATGATCAACGTATTAAGGAATATAAAGGTTATGGAAGAACTCCTAGCAATTTTCCTTTATTAAAGGAATTATTTTATTCAATGATAGAAAGTGAGAAATAAATGGATTTATTGAATATAAATTTAAAATCATTCTTACCAGATATTATTGATGCATATAAAGAAATTTATGGGCCTAAATATTACGATATAATTGAATATAAACTTAATAATTCTTTATTGATTTATTATAATAATTATGAAGAATTGCGACAATATATTGAGAATTTAAAAACATTAAAAAAAGAAGAATTAATGTGTAAATTTTTGGATAAAATTGGTGTCGATATTGGTAAATTTCAAAAGAAACACCAGTTGGATCCACTAAGTACTGAAGCATTAGAAATTATTACAAATATGGTAGGTAATATTTGGCAGTGTTTTGAGAATGATGATACTATAAACATAAGATTATTAAATAGAGAAGAAGATAAATATAGCTTCATAAAGAAAAGAAAAGTAGATTTTATTAATTTTCTTAGAGGTTCAAATGTAGCAACGCTCACTATGGATCAATTTGATAATTACATTCAAACTGATGAATATAAAAATTTAAAAAAACAAGTAGATTATTATAATAAAGTATATGATGAATTATCAATTGAATATAAGGAATGGTATAAGCAGTATGATAATTGTTTATTATATATTAATCAAGAAAGTGAAAGAAAAGATCAAATGATGCGTGAAAATGGTATGAAAGTTATTTCTATTATGTATAAATTTATGCCACCAAATATTCAAAAATTACTAGATACCAAAAGTGATGATGAAAAATGGAAAATATTCTTTACATCTTTATCATCTGATTTTAGTGGGTCAGGTAATATAAATTATTTTGATCAAAAACATATGGATGAATTAACAAATCCAAATATAGAATTGATACATAAGTGGCATATTATTGAGTGTCAAGTAACTTATTTTGAATCACTAGGATTATCTTTACCATACGAACTTTTTTCAAGCTGTGAAACAGAAGAAGATGTCAAAAGATATTTAAATTTTTTGAATAGAGAAGATATGAAAAATAATATACCTACTAACAATATTATTAAAATATTTAAATTTCTTTCATCTGATTTATATAACCAGACTTTATTTGATTATTATACAAACAGTGAATATTTTAAAAAATATCAGAGTCATTTTGCAAATATAGATGATATGAAATTTAAAAGACAATTGGCAAGTTTATTTCACGATAATAAGGTATGTGTTTTTTATGAACCCACTAATATTAATGAATTTACTACAATGTTATATACAATATGTGGTAATGGCGTTGGATATTTAGATATGATGTTAGTCCATGAATGTGGTCATATCATTGATCTAAATTCGAAATTTAGTGGTTTTCATGAGATAACTAAAGATAAACCAAATCCTTATAATAGTAAATATATTATGGGAGAACGATTTAACGAGACATTAACTGATATGTTTGCTTTAGAAGCTTTAGAAAAATTGAAGGCTAAAGGGATTAATATGTTAGATTATAAAGGATTAGTATCACCAATGATACGAGATCTCAATACGTATAATATAGTTAAACAATTGTTAAATCCTTTAGTATCAGATTTTCGGGAGCAAGTTATTGATGCTAAGGTAAATGGTAATCCACAAATATTAATTAATTGTATAGGAGAAAATAATTATAACGAATTAATTGATATTGTGAATAAAGTAGATTATTTATGTAAACAAGGTCTTATAGTTAAATTAGAAGAAAAAATAAACGATGAAGTTGTGAAAGATTATTATGAACAGGTAACACGAACTAAGGTGGTGTATAATAATATATATGAATACTATAATAATTATTTATTGAATGAACAACAATCAAATGAATCAATAAATCATACTATGTGATGTATATATTTAAAAAGATCATAACTTGTGTTATGGTCTTTTATTCTACTGTTACTGATTTGGCTAGATTTCTAGGTTTATCAATATCACAATCTTTTAATTTAGCTACTTCATATGCTAATAGTTGTAATGGTATTACGCTAAGTAGGGGAGTTAATAATTCATTGAATTTAGGTATTAATATTAGATTATCAAATTCATTATTTTCTATATTACTAATTAATATATTATATGCTCCTCTAGCTTTTGTTTCTTTTATATTACTTATTGTTTTATCATATAGTTTATTGTCTGTTGATATAGCTATTACTGGTGTATTTTTATCTATTAAAGAGATAGTACCATGTTTTAATTCTCCTGCTGCATATGATACACTATTTATATATGATATTTCTTTTAGTTTTAGTGATCCTTCCATTGATAGATAATAATCTATTCCTCTACCTATAAAGAATATATCATTATGTTTATATATATTTTTGGCTATTTTTGTATAGTCTTTTTTTATTAAGTTGTTTAATATATCTGGAAGTTTAAGCATATCTTGATAAATATTATTTATTTCTTTTTTAGTTAGTTTATTATTTTTATATGCTAAATATATAGTTATTAATATTAATATAGATATTTGACATGAGTATGCTTTAGTAGTTGCAACTGCAACTTCAATTCCTGCCATAGTATATATAACATATTTTGCTTCTCTAGCTATACTACTTTGATAAACATTTACTATAGCTAATGTGTCTATATTATCTTGTTTTGCTTTTTTTAAAGCAGCAAGCGTATCAGCTGTTTCTCCTGATTGAGAAATTAGTATTACTAGTGTTTTATCATCATAAAAAACTTTATTATAACGATATTCACTTGCTATATATACTTCTACTTTTATATCGGCATATTTTTCTATTAATGCCTTACCAATTAATCCAGTATGATAGGCTGATCCACATGCAACAATATGAATTTTATTATATTTATTTAATTTAGGAAAACTAGTTAGTAATGAATTAATATCTCCATTAAAATAACTTTCAATAGTTTTTTTAATTACTTTTGGTTGTTCATATATTTCTTTTAACATGAAGTGTTTAAAATGCCCTTTAGTAATTGATGATTCATCACTATCATAAATTTGTACTTCTTTTTTTATTTCTTTTAAATTATTATATATTTTTATTTCATCATTAATAACACATATTTCTAAATCATCTAGCGCTATATAATTATTGGTATATTTTAATATCGCTGGAACATCTGATGCAATAAAGTATTCGTCTTTACCACATCCAATAATTAGTGGTGAAGTCTTTCTAACGGCATATAAATTACTATCATTTTCTACAATAATACCTAATGCATAACTACCAATAAATTCTTTAGTAGCTTTATTAATTGCTTTTAAAATATCTTTATCATAATAATAATCTATTAAAGCTGCAGCTACTTCTGAATCAGTTTCTGATTTAAATTTATATCCTTCATTAATTAATTTTTCTCTTATTTCTTCATAGTTTTCTATTATACCATTATGAACAAGTGTAATTTTTCCAACTTGATGTGGATGAGCATTAATTTTATTAGCTTCACCATGGGTTGCCCATCTTGTATGTCCGATTGCTAAATTTGAATTAATATTTAAATCTAATTTGTTTTTAAGATTTATTATTTTTCCTTCTTCTTTAATAATATTAATTTTATTATTATTTAAATAAGCTATTCCAGCTGAATCATATCCTCGATATTCTAATGATTCTAATCCTGATATAACTTTTTCTATAGCTTTATTATGGCCAATATAGCCAACTATTCCACACATATAACCTTCTTTCTATTGATTGATATATTCCTCTGTTACAATTTTGATTTTGCTTTTTAAAAATATATCTTACGATAATCAACCGTAACAATACCCGCCGAATTTTCGATAATTGTTAACCTCGTCATCCTTATAGATCTGGCGCTTAAAAAGAAATACTGCTCCTTTCAATTTTCTTTTCTAATATAAATTATACAATTTTTTTTTAAAAATTTCAAAATTTAGAAGGAAATAGATAAGTTTTATCGAATCATATAAGTGAAGGGGCAATAGAAAGGAGAATTTAATATGTGGTACATTTTATGGAAAATCATAAGATTTTTATCAAAACTAAGATAGTTTATATAGCAGCAATTATATGTTTATTAGTAATTATTGTATGTGGTTATTTTATATTTGTAACTAAAGAAGATAATGTAGTAGCAGAAGAAGATAGCGTAAAAATTGAACAAAAAAATAAAAAGAAAGTAAAAATAAAAGTAGATGTAAAAGGTGCGGTTAGTAAACCAGGTGTTTATGAATTAACTTATGGTAGTAGAGTTATTGATGCGATAGAAAAAGCAGGTGGATTAACTGATAAAGCTAATACATCAATATTAAATTTAAGTAAAATATTAGAAGATGAATTTGTTATAGTTATTTATACCGATAATGATTTAAAAGATGTTGTAATGGATAAGTATGTAGAAAATAATAATGCTTGTCCAACAACTATTAATGATGCTTGTATTGTAGAAACTGATAGAGTAATAAGTACAAATTCAAAAACTTCATCATCAACTAAAACAACATCAAGTAAATCAAATACTAATAAATCTATAAGTAAATCCAATTCATCTACTACTAACTCTACTAATCAAGTAGTCAATATAAATACAGCTACACTATCAGAATTACAAACTATACCGGGTGTCGGAGAATCTAAAGCCCAAGCAATAATTGTTTATCGAGAAGAAAATGGAGGTTTTAAATCCATTGATGAAATAACAAATGTTTCAGGAATAGGTGATAGTACTTTTGAAAAAATTAAAAATAATATTACAATCTAAATATCTAATAATTTCCCTAATTTTTTTCACAGCCCTATATGTAATATTAATCGTAAATACAAAATTTTATAGAACAAAATACAATTCAAAAACTTCCACTATATTTGGTATTATCAATAAAATTAAAATTGATGGAAATAAAGCAACTATTCATCTTAAAGCAAAAGAAAAAATCATTGTTAATTATTATGCAAATAAAGAAGAAGAAATAAAAAAAATAAAAAAATACCATTTAGGAGATAAAATAAAAGTAGTAGGGAATATATCATTACCAAACAATAATACAAATTTTAATTTATTTAATTATCGTAAATATCTATTAAGTAATAAAATATATTGGACATTTAAAGCAAATGATATTAAACTTATTCAACATAATACTAATTTTATCTATAAATTAAAAAACATACTTTACCACCGAATTGACAAAATAGACAATAATTACTTAAAAACTTTTATATTAGGTGATAATAGTAATATTGACAATGATGCTTCAAATAGTTATCAAATAAACGGCATATCACATTTATTTGCCCTTTCTGGTATGCATGTTTCATTGATAACTTCCTTTCTAATTACCATTTTAAATAAAATAATCAAAAAGAAGAGTATAAATAATATAATAGTTAGTTTTTTCTTAATTTTTTACATGTTTTTGACTAATTTCACTCCTTCCATTGTACGTTGTAGTCTATTCATGATTTTACTTTTTGTAAGCAAAAAAAGAATAAAAACTATTAATCTTTTTATACTCTTTTCTTGTATAATGCTTATATATAATCCATATAGTATTTACAATGTAGCTTTTTTATTTAGTTATATTATTACATTTTATCTTATTATATTAAATAAATTAATTAATAGATTTAATAATTATTTTGTAAAAGTATTAATAATATCTTTAATATCATTTATAGTAAGTTTACCAATTGTAATCAATTCATATCATCAAATAAATATACTTAGTTGTTTTTTTAATATAATATATGTACCATTTGTTTCATTCATTTTACTACCATTAAGTGTCATTACACTTATAATTCCAGTTGTTAATCCTATACTATCATTTTTAACTAATTGGTTAGAAATATCTTCTACTTTTTTATCAAAAATTAGTCTTGGAAAAATAATATTAAGCTATTTGAATTATCATTGTATAGTTTTATATTATTTTATTATCAGTTTAGTAGTATATAAGATTAATAAAAGAAAGTATTTATACTTATTTTTAATTGTCATTATGATATCTATTCATGCTTTTTATCCATATTTGAGTAATCAATCATCAGTAACAATGATCGATGTTGGACAAGGTGATTCAATATTAATTCAACTATCTCATAATAATAATGTGTTAATTGATACAGGAGGAAAAGTTTCCTATGACAACGAAGCTTGGAAGAAAAAAAGAAAAGATTATTCGCTTGCTATTGAGACAATTATCCCGTATTTAAAAAGCAAAGGTATTAAATCTTTAAACTATCTTGTTTTAACACATGGAGACTACGATCATATGGGTGAAGCTATTAATTTAGTTAATAATTTTAAAGTAGAGAAAGTAATTTTTTATTGCGGTAAATTTAATGACTTAGAAAAAGAGTTAATAAAAGTATTAGATAAAAAGAAGATAAGATATTATTCATGTATTAAAGAAT
>CACZQD010000020.1 GCA_902783215.1 uncultured Erysipelotrichaceae bacterium | reverse complement strand
TTTTGTGTCAATGATAAAATAAACACAAGTGTCATTGACACAAAAATCAGAATATATTCATTAAAAATTACAAACAAAAAAAGAAAAGATTGACTAAATTTTGTTATTTGATAAAATTATATTAAGTGGTGCGGTTGAAATTTTAAAAAAAGACATAGCTTAATGCTATGTTTTATAGTGTAATTTCTTCTTTAGGAGTATCCACATTATTACCATCAAAATATGGCTTAGTTTGACTGTGAGTTAATAGTGCGACAACATTTGAAGGTGCATTTTTAACTAATTTGTTATAATCTGTTATGATATCATTATAATATTTTCTTAAAGAAACTATTTCTGATTCTGATTCAAATAATCCTAATTCAATTTTCAAATATGCTTCTGAATCTTTTAGTTTAGGATATTTTTCTTTATAAGAATTAAATTCATTAATCGAATCATACAATCGACGATCCAGTTCAAAATTAGTTAATTTTTTAGATTTAATTTGAACAATATCTTCTAATATTTTATCTTTTGTATCACAGTTTGCTTTTATTATTCCAATTGCTTTATTTAGTAAATCAAATCTTTTTCTTAAAATGGCATCTATACTTTCTTCTGCTTCATTAATTCTGATTTTATAGTCTTGAAATTGATTAAATGTAGTAACAAATACTACTAATACTACAGATACTGTTATTAAGATTAAAAGCATTATTATAAGTATTACCATGTTATCACCCTATAAACATTTTATCATAAAATAAAAAGGTGTTCAATAATTTTTTGAATAATCGCATAAAAATATTAATTAAGATTAATTTTTTCGTCAAATTCTATATAATCTATATACATTATTGGTAATAAGTACCATTTACCATTAGTAGGATTACTTAAAATAATATAATCTTGACCTTTATTTTCAATTATTCCTGGGAATTTTGATTGATTATTATTATATGATTGATATATAGTTACTTTTTTTCCTTTATTGTAATCTAAAATTTGTTGAAACATTAATTGATTAGTTTCTATATTTGGATAATTATTTGTTTGTGAATTATTATCGTTTCCAGTAAAAATTGGGTTGTTTGGGATGTTACCATAGTATTTATTGTTCATATCATCATCCTTTCATTAAAATATATGGAAAAATATAAAAAATTATGCTATACTTATTATGGTGATATAATGAAAGTATCAGTAGGTGTTTCAAATAGACATATTCATTTAAAGGAAGAACATTTTAAAATATTATTTGGTGAAGATTATAAATTGGAAGTAGCCAAAAAGTTAACTCAACCTGGTCAGTTTGCTTCTACTGCCTTACTAACTATTAAAACTGATAAAAGTGAGATATCTAATGTGCGTGTTTTAGGACCATTAAGAAGTTATACGCAAGTAGAAATATCTAAAACAGATTCTTATAAATTAGGTATTAATCCGCCTGTAAGAAATTCTGGAGATTTAAAGGATAGTGAGACAGTTACATTAATTGGACCAAATGGAGTATTAGAAGCTAAAGAAAGCTGTATTATTGCTACTCGTCATATTCATCTTCTTCCAGAGCAAATGAAGGAATATGGATTAGAAGGTATGGAAAAAGTTAATGTTAGAATAAATGGCGAAAAAGGTGGTATTATTGAAAATGTGTATCTAAGGCCAGCTGAAAATTCATATTTTGAAATGCATTTAGATACTGATGATGCAAATGCTCATTTAATAAAAAATGGGGATATTGTTGATATATTATAGGAGGATTTATGAAGAAAAAACTTATGATTTTATGGATGGTTTTATTACTAGTCTTTATTGGTATTGAAACTGTTCAAGCTAAAAATGTTGATTGTTCTAAAGAAAAGTTATCAAAATCCCAATGTAAAGTCTGTGGATTTGTATATAATAAAAAATATAAATTTTGTAGTAATACGGGTGTTGTTTATTTAGCTTGTGGTTTTAAATCGGGTAAAATTAATTATGATGCAATTTGTGAAAATAATAAAGATGCAATTGGAACAGGGACATATGATATTCCACCAATAATACCTGATATCACATCGTTTGCTGTTAATGCTTTAAAAATTGTGACTCCAATTGTATTGATTTTTATTGGAATGATTACTATGGTAAAGGCTATTGCTTCATCTAATGAAGATGAGATAAAAAAGGCACAAAATGCTTTAGTTAAGAAAATAATAATTGCTGTAATGGTTTTCTTTGTAATAGGGATTACACAGTTTGTAATTGGTAAAATTTCAGATTCATCTTCTGAAAGTGTAGATAATTGTCTAGATGTATTTTTAAATGGAAATTATGATACGGTTTATTATCGCACAGGTAGTGGTGGTAATAAGTGTGTTCCTGTAAAAAAGAAGGATTGACAAAAAAATATAAATATGCTAATATTTTAAGGACTTAAAAGTCCTTTTTTGGTGGTGATTTAATGAAAAAAATATTAATTCCTGATAATTATGAGCAAATCAATAATAGTATTGATTTTATAGATGGTTATATAATAGGTATAAAAGGATTTAGTGTTGATACATTTTATAATATTGATATAGATAATATAAATAATTTAAAAAATATCATTTCAAAAAAAGAAGTATTTATATCACTAAATAAAAACATTGAAAATAGTGATTTAGATGAATTAAAAAATATTTTAATTCAATTAAAAGATTATAATATTGCAGGAGTTTTATATAGTGATGTTTGTTTTATTAACTTAAAAAAAGAATTAAATTTAAATTATCCTTTGGTTTGGAATCAGGAACATTTAACTACTAATTATCAAACAATTAATTATTGGTATTCTAAGGGAGTAGATATTGCATATTTATCTAGTGATATTACAAATAAAGATATATTACAAATAGCTAATCAAGTAAAGGCAAAATTAATGGTGAATATATTTGGATATTTACCAATGTTTGTATCAAAAAGGCATATTGTAAAGAATTATTTAAATAAGTTTAAAATAAAAGATAATTCTAAAATATATTACATGGAAAAAGAAAATAATGTTTATCCAATTGTTGATAATGAAGTAGCTACTCAAGTGTTTTCTGACTATGTTTTAAACGGAATAAAAGAATATTATAATTACAAAGAAAATGGTATTGAATATATTGTTTTTAGTGGTTTTCAAATTTCTAATGATACTTTAGTGGAAGTTTTAAAAATATATAATAAGTTAAATTCATCTAGTATTATAGAAAGTGAAGAACAAATATGTAAATTAGTATCTAATGTTGATACAGGTTTTCTTTATAAAGATACATTAAGTAAGGTGAAGAAAAATGACAAATAAGGTTGAGTTGCTTGCGCCAGCTGGAAATTTAGAAAGACTGAAAGTTGCTTGTTTATATGGTGCGGATGCTATATATATTGGTGGTTCAATGTTTAATTTACGTGCGAATGCAATTAATTTTACAGATGATGAATTAAAAGAAGGGATTAATTATGCTCATAAATTAAATAAAAAGGTTTATGTTACTGTTAACATAGTATTTCATAATGAGGATTTAGATAAATTAGATGAGTATTTAAAGAAGTTAAGTGAATATGGGGTAGATGCTGTTATTATTAGTGATCCTTGTGTAATAGAGTATGCAAAAAAATATAATTTAGAGATCCACCTGTCAACACAACAATCTACTTTAAATTATGAAGCGGTAAAATATTGGAAAAGTGAAGGTGTATCAAGAATTGTTCTTGCTAGAGAATGTTCTAAAGAAGATATTAAATTAATTAAAGATAAAACGGGGATGGAGTTAGAGTGCTTTATTCATGGGGCTATGTGTGCTGGTATTAGTGGTAGATGTGTTATGTCTAATTTCTTAACGAATCGTGATGCTAATCGAGGTGGATGTAGTCAAATATGTAGATGGGATTTTAATTTGTTAGATGAAAAACATAACATCTTAGAAGGTGAAAAACCATTTACTTTTTGTGCAAAAGATTTAATGATGTATGATTATGTTAAAGATATGATAGATATAGGTGTTAATTCTTTTAAAATAGAAGGAAGAATGCGTTCGTTATACTACATTGCTACAGTTGTATCAATATATCGTCATTTAATTGATAATTATAGTAAACAAATAATAAATGATGAATACAATATAGAGAATAAATACATACTATCTAAATGTGCTAATAGAGAATCGTGTGTACAGTTTTATAATGGTATTTATGATGAAACTTGTAGTTACTATAATGGACGTATAGAATTATCTAATCAAGATTTTTTAGGAATTGTAAAAAATTATGATAATAATATGATGATGGTTGAACAACGTAATTATTTTAAAAAAGGAGATATTGTTGAAATTTTTGGATCATCTCATTCAATAATTACATATAAAATCGATAAAATATATGATGAGGATGATAATTTAATTGAAATTGTTAATCATCCAAAACAGATTGTTTATATGCCGATAGACAGTAAAGTATGTGAATATGACATGATTAGAAAAAAATAGTTGACAAAAATAGTGAAATGTAGTATTATTTTGTAGACTGACTTTAGAGAGGTGATAAAATGACAAAAGAAGTTTATTTAACAGCTGAAGGCTTAGAAGAGATAAAAAAGGAATATGAAAATTTAATCCAGGTTAAAAGACCTGAAGTTATTATAGCTTTAAAAGAAGCAAGAGCGTTAGGCGATTTAAGTGAGAATGCTGAATATGATGCTGCTAGAACTGAACAAGCAGAAGTAGAAGCACGTATTAAAGAATTAGAAGTAATGTTAGAAAATGCAGTAGTTATAACAGAAGTAAACACAGATGTAGTATCAATTGGTACAAAGGTGAAATTATCATATGTTGATGATGATGAGATAGAAGAATACTCTATAGTTGGAGTAAATGAAGCTGATCCATTTGAAAATAAAATTTCTAATGAATCTCCAATAGCAAAAGCTATTTTAGGGCTTAAAGTAGGATCAACTGTATCTGTTGAAAGCCCTAATGGATCATATGATGTTAAAATTATGGAAATATCTGCTTAAAATATTCAATTATATAATTGGATATTTTTTTATATACTTGTATTTTTTTCTTTTATTTGCTATAATTTTTTTAGAATAGGGAGGGCAACATGGATAGTGAAATTATTGCTAATATAAAAGCACTTGGAATTGATATGATTAATGAAGCAAAAAGTGGACATCCAGGAATTGTTTTATCATCTGCTCCAATATTATATACGTTATATGCAAATCATTTAAATGTAATTCCATCTAATCCTAGTTGGTATAATCGAGATCGATTTATTATGTCAGCTGGTCATGGTTCTGCTCTTTTATATGCTACTTTGTTTATGTGTGGTTTTGATTTAAAAGTATCTGATTTAAAAAGTTTTCGCCAATTGGATTCAAAAACACCAGGTCATCCTGAAGTAGGTAAAACACCTGGTGTGGAGTGTTCTACTGGACCTTTAGGACAAGGAATTGCAACATCTGTTGGAATTGCTTTGGGAGAAAGATTATTACACAATAGATATCCATTTTATCAATTTAATACTTATGTATTGGTTGGCGATGGAGATTTAATGGAAGGTATTAGTTATGAAGCTTGTTCGTTAGCTGGAACTTTAAAATTAAATAATTTAATTGTTTTATATGATTCTAATAGTATGACTTTGGATGGATCTACGGATAATACATTTAGAGAAAATGTTATGAAGCGATTTGAGTCATTTGGTTTTGATACTTTTTTAGTAGATGATGGTAATGATTTAGATAAGTTAAATGCTGCTATTGAAAAAGCAAAAAAATCAGATAAACCTTCTTTTATTGAAATAAAAACAAAATTAGGTTACGGATCAAATTTAGAAAATACGAATAAAGTTCATGGTAAACCTTTAGATATCGATGATATTACTCAGTTAAAAAAGAAATTAAATACATCAAACGAACCATTTTATGTTAATGAAAAGGCTAGAAAACAATTGATTGATATAATAAACTCAAGGACACATAAATTATATGAAGAATCAATTATAAATTGTTCTAGGTATGTTAATGATAAATTGAATAAAAATATAAATGCTATTAAAGATTTATTTGGATTTAATAAGTATAATATTTTGAATTATAACTATGATTTACCAAATAAACCGGAATCTACAAGAGTTACTAATCAGAAAATAATGTTGGAAATAGCGCGTCATATAAACATGTTTGTTGGAGGAAGTGCGGATTTAAATAGTTCAACAAAAGCATATTTAACAAATATGGGTGACGTAAGTTCTTCTAATTTTGAAGGTAGAAATATTTGGTTTGGAATCCGTGAACATGCGATGGGAGCAATAATGAATGGATTAGCGCTTTTAAAATTAAGACCATTTGGATCAACTTTTTTATGTTTTAGTGATTATTTAAAACCTGCAATTCGTATGTCTGCACTTATGCATTTGCCTGTAACATATGTATTTACACATGACTCTATTTTAGTTGGTGAAGATGGACCCACACATCAACCAGTTGAGCAATTAGTTATGTTAAGAAGCATACCGAATTTAAATGTTTATAGACCGGCTGATGCAAAAGAATTAGTAGGGTGTTGGCAAAGTATTTTAAATAATACTAATAATCCATCATCATTAATTTTATCACGTTCAGATGTAGTTCAACTTGAAAATACTTCTAGTTTAAAATCATTAAAAGGTGGATATATATTAGATGATGATGAAGACTTGGAATTAATTATAATTGCTACTGGTTCAGAATTGTCGATTGCTCATAAAATAAAGCAAGAATTAAAAGATTATCACATTAGAGTAGTTAGTATGCCATCAAAAGAAATATTTTTAAATCAAGATACAGAATATCAAGTAAGTGTTTTACCTACTAATATTAAAAAAGTTGTTATTGAGGCGAGTAGTAAATATAGTTGGTTTGATTTTACTAATCATATTATTAGTATCGATACATTCGGAAAAAGTGCAAAAGCAGATGAATTATTAAATCAATTTAATTTTGATTATGAGCAAATAAAAATGAGAATAATAGAATTGTTGTCAGTGAAATAAAGGAGTTAAGTATGTCTAATGAAATAGATTTTGTTATAGAAGATAATATAGATGAAGAGGTAGTATGTAATATTGATATTGAAGAATTAGATATTGCTAAGTTACCTTTAGTTGAGGGTAAATCTCATGAATATGATCGATGAATATTTAAATATATATAAAAATAAAATAAATGATATGGTAGTTAAGCAGGGACCAACCGGTGAAGAAATATATCAAGATTTATGTAGCTATCATTGTTCAACTGTTTCATTAGAGGAAGATGTTAATCAAATTATTTCGTTTATTGATAAAACTATAAAAAAATATATTAGTTCATATTTACGTATAGGAAGTGATATTGATTTAGTATATATCAATAAAAATAAGGGACAATATTTAAAAATAGTAGATGTAAGATTTAATAAACATTTACCAAGTATCAATGAATCTATTCAAATATATTTATCTATTAATGTAGAAAAATATAAAGATGTTATTATTAGTATAATAGATTATTTATTAAAAAGTAAAATTAGTTTTAAAACTCGTATTACTAAAATTAATCGTAATGATAATTTTGTAGTTGCACTGTATTCAAAAAAAGAAGTACAAAATGTTGTTGAGTTTATTACCCGTAATAATTTTCAGAAATATTTAAATCCTTTAAATCCTTTTATTTACCAAATAAATAATATAGGAATAGTAAGAGATACTAATAAAATTAATTATAATCGATATGTTTCTAATATTATTCAAGAATATATAGAAGAGTGTATATTAAAACAACAAAATAATCCATATACGGCTTCTGATTTGCAACGATTTATTGCTAGTAAATGTGAAGAGTCTGATAATTGTATTGATAAAGTTATGAGTTATAATTTAGCTTGCTTTTTATATAGTATAATTACTAATGATGATGTACTTAAAAGACTTAATGATAATTATATTATTAAGTATGATAGTTTAAATTTAAAAAATTATAAAGTCCAAATTAAAGATGGTGAGTATCACTATTATTTAAATAATCAAGAGGTTGATTTTTGTACTGAAATTAATTTAAAAATGTATCATTGTTTATTTTATATGTATAAAACTACTAATAATAATTTATCAGTTAGTTATCAATTGAATACTAATATAGTTAATACAATGTTAAAAGATATAGATGATATTTTATCTTTTGATAGATGTAATATATTTTTAAGTTATTGTGATTTAAGAATTCAAAAACTTATTCCATATTTATATGCTGCAGTAGCGCTTAAGTATAAGTGTTGTAATGATGAAGAATGTCATAAAATTATTGATACTATTGAAAAAAAAGCAACATTTTTAGATAGTGTAGCAAATAATATATATACATATACATTGAATAATCAAATAATTACATCATCTATTCCAATTATTCAAACTAGTGATGGATTATGTGCTATTGAATATATTGATGAAGAGGAAAAAATAGTTAATATTAAAATAGTTAAAAATGGTAATATTACATCATATTTAAATGTTTATATAGATGTTGATAATGAATTGTTAAATGATAGTACTAATTATTATGGAAGATTATATAGGAGTGCAGTAGCATCTGTATTATTAAATGAAAAACGTAATGAAAATCAATTAGAAAAAAGAAAACAAGATTTTGCTGCAAAGTTTATTACAGATAGTGATACAGAAATTAATAAATATGTTAATATTGCTATTGTTAAAAAGATTTATCATTTGAAAAGTAAAAAAATATCAGAAAATTGATATTTTTTTTAAATATAAGAAGGAAATTAATCATTTTTGTCGAATTATATAAGTGAGGAGGCAAAGATGAAGAAATATCCAATAGAAAAACAAATAGAAGCTAAAGATTGTGGTGTATGCTGTCTATCGATGGTTATTAAATATTATCAAGGATATCTACCATTGGATGATTTGCGCGACATGACTAAAACGGGTAGAAATGGTACAACAGCATATCATTTAGTAGAGACTTTAAAAGAAATAGGTTTTAATTCATATGGGATAAAATGTGATTTTAAAGATTTTCCAGTAGAAAATATATATTTACCTTGTATTGCAAATGTAATTATTGATGAATCTTATAAACATTTTATTGTTATATATGAAATTAATTACAAAAAGAAATATTTAATAATTGGTGATCCTGCAGATAAAGTAAAAAAAGTTAAATTTAATCAATTTGAAAAAATATATAATAGTGTATTAATTATCTTCCAACCAAATAAAACTATTCCAATTATTAATAATAAGGATTATACTTTTTTATGGAATATATTAAATAAACATAGAAATATAATTAAGAAGTTAATCATATGGTCAATACTGTTTACAATATTAGCTATAGTGAGTGCATTCTTTGTTGAGTATATATTAAAAAGTATAAGTATACAATCAAATTATTATCTTTTATTTATCTTTATTATCTTCTTTTCTATAAACATTTTAAAAATAATAGTTGATTATATACGAAATAGATTAGTAATTAAGATTAATCAGAGAATTGATTTGGATATGACATTGGATGTTTTTGAAAAAATAATTAAGCTTCCTTATCGTTTTTATCGAAATAGAACAACTGGTGATATAGTATCAAGAGTTAATGATTTAACACGTATTAAAGATGTTATTAGTAAAGTAGCTGTATCTATTTTTATAGATTTACCACTCACTATCATTGTTCTAATATTAATGTTTATAATAAATCATACTTTATTTATTATTTCACTTATTATGACGATATTCTATATAATAACAGTTATAATGTTTAGAAATAGTTATCGAAATAATATAAGAAAAGTTCAAAATACTAAGGCAGAAGCAAATTCTTATATGGTAGAATCTATAAGTGGTTTTGAATCTGTTAAAGGTAATCATATGGAAAATAGCATTATAAAAAAATTTAAATATAAGTATTATATATTTATTGATAGTATTGTAAAATTACAAAAAAACTTCTTTCTACAACATTCCCTCAAAGAAGGTATTAATGATATAGGATTAATAATTATAATGCTTGTGGGTGCACTTATAGTAAAAAATGGATTGATGAATTTAGGTAGTTTATTTACTTTTACTGCTCTTTTATCATTCTTTATGCAACCAATATGCAATATTATTGATCTAGATATTGATATTAATGAATCTAAAAGTGCTATTAAAAGAATTGTAGAAATAATGAATAAAGATAATAAAGATGGATTCATGAAAACTAATATCAATGGTACTATGAAATTTAAGAATTTTACATATACGTTTAATGATCGTGATATTATTTTAAAGAATATAAATTTAGAAATAAGTAAAGGTAAAAAAGTTATGATGATAGGTCAAAGTGGAAGTGGTAAAAGTACTTTGCTTAAACTAGTTATGAAGTATTATCCAATAAGTAGTAATAAGGTTTTTATTGATGAAGTAGATATTAATAATATATCTATGGATACAGTAGAAAATGATATTATATATATTGGTCAAAATGAGATGTTATTTAATGATACTATATATAATAATATAGTTATTAAAGATAAAGACGATTCACAATTTTTAAAAGTCACTAAAATGTGCTACATAGATGAGTTAATTTCATCGGATTTAGGTTACAATGCAATAATAGAAGAAAATGGATTTAATATATCTGGTGGTGAAAGGCAAAGAATAGTTTTAGCTAGAGCATTAATGAGTAAATTTAAAATATTGATTATTGATGAAGGATTAAATCAATTAGATATTAATTTAGAAAGAAAGATATTAAAAAATTTATTTAATGAATATTCTGATAAAACCATCATTGTTATTTCTCATCGCTTAGATAATCTAGATCTATTTGATCAATTAGTTGAACTTAAAGATGGTACAATAGTTAAAAACATAAGTAAATATAAGGAAACGGATGATTTCAAGCGTTTGGCAAAAGATAAAAAACTAATTTAGTGACAAGAGAAAGGATGGTTAAAATGAACAAGATGACAAAAGAAGAACTATTAAAAGTAGAAGGTGGAGCTATTAGATGGGGTATAGGTGCATTAATAGCTGCTGGTGTAACTTTTATTGCAGGATTGATTGATGGTATATTAAGACCATTAAAATGTAACTAGGAGGTTTCTATGTTAACAAAGGAAGAATTATTAAAAGTAGAAGGTGGTATTAATATTTCAGCCGCACTCATAAATTCTATTGCTCGTATTGGAGGAATTATATTAGAATTTGGTAGAACTGTTGGTACTACTATTATTAGATTAAAAACAGGAAAAATCTGCAAATTATAATTAAATTTTTATTTGGTTAAGTGCTATAGTATAAATGCTATAGTACTTTTTTTTAAAAATGATAAAAAATATATCTATATTTAAAAAAATCTGATATAATTGTATTAGAATAGAGAGGTGAGTTTATGACAGATCAAGGTGTTGTAAGTGCAGTTGCGCTTTTATGTGCTTTTGTAGTTACAGTATTTATATCTATCGGTATTGCTTTTTTAGTTTTATATTTTGTTGGAATGTGGAGACTTTATAAAAAACTAGGATTAGAAGGATGGGAATCATTAATTCCATTTTATGGTAAATGGATGTTATTTAAACAATTAAAACTTAATTGGTATTGGTTTTTAATCTATTATGCTCCATTTTTTTATTTGTTCTATATAGATAAAGCGTCGGCAATAGGATATACGGCTTATTTTGTAGCATCTTTAGTATATATTTATAATATATCTAAAAAGTTTCATAAACCAAATAGTTGGATAGTTATTACGTTTATATTTCCTTTTGTTTCATTACCATTATTAGGACTTGTAACGGAAAAGGATGCAGATGATACTGTTTCATTAACGCCAAACGCAATGTTTGATGATAAAAAGGATAATAAAGTAGTAAGTAAAGTAAGAAAAGTTTCTAAAAAAATTGAAAAAGCAGTAGAAGAAAAGAAAAAAGCAAAGGAAGATAAATAATCTTTCCTTTTTTCTATTTTAATTTATTAAATTTTATTGTATAATTAAAATAGAAAAGGAAGTTAATATGAATTTATTTAAAAAAATATATAAGCAAATAAAAAAGTATAATACTATTGTTATTGCTAGACATATTGGACCAGATCCAGATGCTTTAGGAAGTACTTTAGGATTAAAAGAAATAATACTTAATACATTTCCAAATAAAAAAGTATATGTTATAGGTAATCCTACTGTTAAACATTCATATATTGGTTCTTTAGATAAATTTGAAGAAGAAATGTATAATAGTTCATTATTATTAGTATTAGATACACCAGATTTGAAGAGAGTAGATGGTGTAGATCCAAATAGATTTGAATATAAAATAAAAATAGATCATCATCCTTTTATTGAAAAATTTTGTGATTTAGAA
>CACZQD010000019.1 GCA_902783215.1 uncultured Erysipelotrichaceae bacterium | reverse complement strand
TTTAAAAAAGATGACTCCTGTGCAATACAGAAATCATCTCTTCGCATCCATTGCCTAAACTCTCTCTTTTTTATTTAGTCCTTGACAATGGGTACATTTTAATTTAATCAATCTTTTTTTATTTCGATTATTAACTGTTGTATTACTGTATCCTTAGTAATCACAACTTTATTATTAAGTTTTTCATTCTTATCAATTATCCTTTTTACAAGTTGTAGACCATGACCTCTATTTTTATTTTTTGATGATGATATTTTTTTGTTTTCATTATACATGAAATTTTGTTTATTTATATTACCTATATTAATTTGTATAGTATCATTTTCACTAAATAAATTAATAGTAATTTTTTCCTTTTTATATTTCATAGTTTCTTCTATGGCATTATCTAAAAAAACACCTAAAATTTGACATATATCAACAATATCATCATCAGATAAATTAATTAAATCTCTTTTATCAATCTTTTTATCTACATTCAATACATACTTAATTTTATTTTCGTTCATTACAATAAGCTTATTATATATAATAGCTCTTATTCCAATTGATGGTAAATCTATAGAGTCATTAATAACTTTTGTATTTAAATAACTCTTCTCTTTTATTAATGAATCAATATAACCTATTATTCTTTTATTATTTGTCATAGTTTTTATTGTCCTTAAATTATTTTTATTCTCATGATTAATTATTCTATAATCATTAATCAATTGTTCTTGAGATTGTAAACTATCTAGAGTTATTCTATATTTCTCAGTTATAATACTTAACTTTGATTGGTATCTAAAAATAAGTAATATAATAACAGTATAGACAATGGAAATGATTACATTAAGTATCACTACTAATGTAATATTGCTCTTAAAATATATTGTAGAACAGAATATTCCTATTGCAAATACAACAAATAATAGAAAAATGAATATTTTATAAACTTTAATATTTTTAGTTATATTTCTAATGCAATTATATAACTTATTATATATTGTAATCTTTGACAATAAAAATAACACTAGTGAAATAGATATATCGAAAAATATCGAAATGAATTCTGTTGTAGCAATATTCTCTAAATTAATGCTAAAAATAAATGTTAATGTAACTAATAACAATGCTTCAATAATTATTATTGATAACTGACTTATAAAACCTAAAATTACAGATTCTTTTATTGATTTATTTGTAAATATTTTACAAAATACAATTGAAATAACAAGCAATAATGGTCCTTTTATATGACTATATGCAAAATAGTGAATTAACATCATAGATATATCAAAACACAATAACTTAATATAGAATTTTTTTGATTTTATATTAATTTTACTATTAATTGCGCTATACCATACACATACTTGGCCGAAAATCAAAGCAAAATTACTTAAAAATCCTATTAAAAATTTCATACACCCAACTCCTTCTTATACTTATCTGATAATAAATCTGTTGAACTATTATCATCAAAATATATAATCTTATTTGCTTTATCAATTCTAATTACTCTAGACATATTAACTATACACGATCTATGTGTTTGTTCAAATCTATCATCTAACATCTTAAATATCTTAGATAATGATTTGCTTACCTTAAAATCAGTATAATCTGTTTGAATGATTGTCTTTCTTTCGTAACTATCTTTAGATAGATATAATATATCATTTAAATTTATGATATAAGTATTTAAACCATCTTCTATTTTAATTACTTGTTTTTTATGAAGTAAGTCAAATGATTTTCTTAATGCCTCAGTTAGTCTTTCTTCGCAATTGTCAAATTTATTTATAAATGATAAGAACATTAAGTCATTTTTTAGGACTATACCTCCTAATTCTTCATGTCCAGTTAAAAAGATAATAACACTATCTAGATCTTTTTGTCTAATCTCTCTTGCAATATCTATACCTGATCTTGATGGAGTTTCGATATCTAAAATGTAAATCTTAAAAGGAAGTGAAGACTTTACTATATTCATAAATGATTCATTATAATCATTAAATATGTATTTCTTATATTCAATATGATTCCTTTTCATATATTTATCGATAATTTTTATTATTCTTTTTAACGTATTTATTTCATCATCACAAATTATAACATTAAACATATATCACCCTCACTAACTATTTGTTACCCTCATAATATTATCATATTATTATTTAAATTTCAATAATGTCGCAACATTTATGCAAAAAAGATGCTTATTTTGCATCTTCCTCTACTAATTCAATTACTACCATTAATGCATCATCACCACGGCGTTCTGCAAGTTTTAAAATTCTAGTATATCCACCATTACGATTAGCATATCTAGGAGCTAATTCATCAAATACTTTTTTAACAACTACCTTATCATTTTGTAAAAAGGCTAAAGCTTTTCTACGAGCTACTAAAGATCCATCTTTACCATATGAAATAATTTTATCAACAAATTTGCGTACTTCTTTTGCTCTTGTTTCTGTTGTTTCAATTTTTTCATTTACAATAAGTGCTTTTGTTAAATTAGCAAGCATACTTCTTCTATGTTTATTTGTACGTCCTAATTTTCTATAAGCCATACTATACCTCCTAACTATTAGTCATCTTCACGGAATTTAAGTCCCATATCTTTAACTTTATCCATAACTTCTTTTAAAGATTTTTTACCTAAATTACGTATTTTCATCATTTCAACTTCTGATTTAGCTGTTAAGTCTCCTAAACTATTAATTCCAGCTCTTTTTAAGCAATTATAAGCTCTTACTGAGAAATCTAAATCATCAATTGAAGTTTCTAGTTTTTTAAGTTTTGTGTCTTCTTTCTTAGCATTCATAATACCAGTTATGTCTGCTATTTCACTTAAATTTGTTACAATATTTAAGTGCTCAATCATAATGCGAGCAGCAAGTGCCATAGCTTCTTCTGGTCTTAATGATCCCTTAGTGAAAACTTCCATAATTAATTTATCGTAGTTAGCATCTTGTCCAACACGAGCACTATCTACTTCATAACTTACTCTCTCAATTGGAGAATAAATTGCATCAATTGGAATAAATCCAACAGCTTGTTCTTCTATAAATTTTTTATTTTGGTTAGATGGAACGTATCCACGACCATTAGCTACTACTAATTCCATATCTAATTTACCACCTTTAGCTAAAGTAGCAATAACTTGATCTGGATTAATTATTTCAATATCTGGATCTTTTTCAATATCTCCAGCTGTAACAGTTCCTTCTTTATCAGCAAATAATTTTAATGTTTTTATTTCTTCTGAATTATTTCTTATTACTACATTCTTTAAATTTAAAACGATTGTTGTAACATCTTCAATAATTCCATCTACTGTTTGAAATTCATGTAGTACACCATCCATTTTAAATGCAACAATTGCACTTCCTGGCATACTTGATAACATAATTCTTCTTAAAGCATTTCCTAATGTTGTCCCAAATCCTCTTTCTAAAGGTTCTAATTCAAATTTTCCATAATTTTTATTTTCAATATAATCTGTTATTTTATAAACTGGTTTTTCAAAATTTAACATTTTATCACTCCTTTTTAGATTATCCACGTGGACGCTTTGGTGGACGACATCCATTATGTGGTATTGGTGTAACATCAGTAATTGATGTAATTTCTAATCCTGCAGTTTGAAGTGAACGAATAGCTGTTTCTCTTCCTGATCCTAAACCTTTAACATATACTTCAACTTTTCTCATACCCATATCGTAAGCTGCTTTTCCTGTAGCTTCTGCTGACATACCAGCTGCATATGGAGTTGATTTTTTACTTCCTTTGAAACCTAATGTTCCAGCTGAAGCCCAACTAATTGCATTTCCATCTTTATCTGTAATTGTTACAATTGTATTATTAAATGTTGAATGAATATAGGCTCTTCCTTCTGGGACAGTTTTCTTTACTTTTCTTTTTCTTGCCTTATAAGCCATGATTAACCTCCTTTAACAACTATTTTTTCTTATTAGCAACTACTTTTCCTCTACCTTTACGAGTTCTAGCATTTCTATTTGTTCTTTGACCTCTTACAGGTAATCCTTTTTTATGACGAGTTCCTTCATAAGTATTAATTTCCATTTTTGTTTTGATGTTCATATTAACTTCACGACGTAAATCACCTTCTACAGTATATTTATTTACTTCGTCACGAATAGCATTTAATTCATCGTTAGATAATTCTCCTGCTTTCTTGTTTTTGTCAATCTTTGCATCTTTTAAAATAGTATTTGATAAGCTTCTACCAATACCATAAATATAAGTAAGTGAAATTTCAATTCTTTTATTATTAGGTATATCTACACCTTTAATACGTGCCATAAGTCACCTCCTATTAACCTTGTCTTTGCTTATGTTTTGGGTTTTCACAGATTACCATTACTTTACCCTTACGTCTAATAATTTTGCATTTTTCACACATTTTTTTTACTGATGGTTTTACTTTCATCTTTCCTACCTCCTATTTTCTATAGGTTATACGACCACGTGTTAAATCATATGTTGATAATTCAACCATTACTCTATCACCAGCTAAAATTCGAATCTTATTCATTCGCATTTTACCTGAAACGTGTGCCGTAATCATATGTTTATTTGCTAGTTCTACTTTAAAAACATAGCTTGGTAATACTTCTATTACTTTTCCTTCCATTTCAATAACATCATCTTTAGCCATTATATCACCTTTTTGTCATTATTTCATACCCATCTTTTGTTACTAAAACTGTATGTTCAAAATGGGCTGATGGTTGATTGTCAGCTGTTACGATTGTCCAATCATCATCTAGCATATATACATCTGCAGTTCCCAAATTCAACATTGGCTCAACTGCTATTACCATTCCCTCTTTTAATAGAGGTCCTTTTCCTTGTATACCATAATTTGGTACATCAGGTTCTTCATGAAGATTATTACCTACTCCATGACCACATAGTTCTTTAACTACACCTAAATTATGTGCACTTGCATATTTGGAAACAGCATATCCAATATCACCAACATGATTTCCAGCTTTTACTTGACTCAACCCTTCAAATAAAGCTTTTTGTGTATATTCAAGTAATTGCTTTTTTTCATCTGTTATATTTCCTACTGGATATGTCCAAGCGCTATCACCGTGATAGCCTTTATAACAGGCACATATATCAAGAGATATTATATCTCCATCACGTAGTTTTCTTGAACTAGCTATTCCATGAACTACTTCTTCATTAATTGAAATACATATATTTGCGGGATAACCTTCATAGTGATAACAAGATGGAGTTGCTCCTCTACTAATTATATAGTCACGTGCTAACTCATCAATTTTCTGAGTAGTAATTCCTGGCTTTAAATAAGGAATTAAATACTTATGTGTATCACCAACAATTTGTCCCGCAATACGCATTAATTCTTGTTCTCGTGGAGATTTTATACTAATCATTTAATTCTCCTAAGATTTTTTCTACTTGTTCGTGAGTATAATCTTTTCCTTTTGAACCATCTACGTGGTATGCAACACCTTTTGATTCATAATATTCAATTAATGGTGAAGTTTTTTCAATATATGTATTATATCTATCTTCATATGTATCACCATTATCATCAGGTCTTTGGAATAATTCTACTCCACAATCATCGCAGATTTCATCCTTTTTAGGTTTCATTTCTTCAAATGTCATATTATAAATTCTACCACATTTTGGACAACTTCTTCGTCCTTCAATTCTTGCTTTAGCTATTTCTTTATCAGTATCAATAATAATAGCTATTCCAAGATCTTTGTTTAGTTCAACTAACATTGAATCATAACTCTCAGCTTGTGCGACATTACGAGGAAATCCATCTAATATATATCCATTCGCACAATCATCTTTTTGAATTCTTTCTTTTAATAATTCAATAATTAATTCATCACTAACAAATATACCATTGCTAATTTTATTTAATATATCTCTTCCCATTTCTGAATCTTCTTTTGATTTTTCTCTTAAGATATCTCCAGTTGAGATATGAGCCATTCCATATTGTTCTTTCAATATAGCTGCTTCTGTTCCTTTACCTGCTGCTGGAGCAGCAATTAGAATTATACTTTTCATCTACGTCTTCTTCCCTTTCTACCATTTTCATAAGTTCTACTTACTAATTGACTTTCAAGTTGCTTATATGTTTCAAGTGCAACTCCAACAACAATTAATAATCCTGTACCACTTATTGAAATTATGCTTGATAATGTTGAGAATTTACCAAATAGAATTGGTAAGGCCGCAATTGCAGCAAGAAATACTCCTCCTACTACAGTAATTCTTTTTAGTACTTTTGTAACATAATCAAGAGTTTCTTTACCTGGTCTAATTCCAGGAATATATCCACCATTTTTATTTAAGTTCTCACTTAATTCTTTTGGTTTCAATTGCATAAATGTATAAAAGTATGTAAATAATATAATTAACAATATATATAATATTAAACCTGTATTTGTTGTATAAGTTATATACTTTGACACAATTAAACTAAATGTATCATTTTTAATAAAATTTGATAATATTGCTGGTACAGATAATAATGCTGAGGCAAATATTACTGGAATAACACCTGCACTATTTAATTTAAATGGAATATAATTTTGACTACCCATTGAATTTGTTGACTTATTAGCATATTGAATTGGCAATCTTCTTTCTGCAGACTCTACAAATATAACGCCAATTATTACTAATAAGAATACAATAACAAATGTAACAAATAGTAATATTCCCATAAATCCATTACCAATTAATTTTGTCCATAAATTTACAAACATACTAGGTAATACATTTATAATACCAGCCATAATTATAAGTGACATACCATTACCAATACCTTTTAGTGTTATCTGGTCTCCTATCCACATTAAGAGTGCTGTTCCTGCAGTTAGAATTAATGCATATAACATATATTGCATTGGAGTTCCATTTGAAATATAAGCAAATGAATACATATAACCTTGAATAAATCCTAAAGCAATTCCGACTACTCTAGTTATTTGATTCATTTTCTTTTGTCCAACTCCACCTTGCTTATTTAATTCAGCTAGGTATGGAACGATATCCATTGATAATAGTTGAACTATAATTTGTGCCGTTATGTATGGAGTAACTGAAAGTGCGAATATTGATGCATTTTCAAATGCTCCACCACTCATTGCATTTAATATTTCAAAGAAACTATAATTATTGGTATGTAATTGTACTCCCGGAACAGTAATTGCTGTTCCTATTTTAAAGATAAACAAAGCTACTAATGTGAATAATATACGCTTTTGTAAATCTCTATTTTTTGGATTAAAAATTTGTTTAATCACTGACACACTAAATCACCTCAGCTTTTCCACCCTTAGCTTCAATTTTTGCTTGTGCTGATTTAGTAAAACGATGAGCTTTGATAGTTAATTTCTTTTCTAATTTTCCATTACCTAATATTTTTACACCAGATAATTGATTTTTTAATATCCCCATATCTTTTAATAGTTCTGGAGTAACTATAGCTCCATCATCAAATTTATTCAAATCACTTACGTTAATAATTGCATATTCTGTTTTAAATCTAGCATTAGAAAATCCTCTTTTTGGTAATCTTCTATATAAAGGTAATTGTCCACCTTCAAATCCAGCTTTATGACTATAACCACTTCTAGATTTTTGACCATTTTCTCCTCTACCAGAAGTTTTACCTAAACCTGATCCAGGTCCACGACCTACTCTTTTACGAGTACTAAATGCTTTTTCATTTGGTTTTAATTCATGTAACTTCATACTATCTAATCTCCTCTACTTTTTTTCCACGAAGACGAGCAACTTCTCAATAGTTTTTTGTGCTTTTAAAGCATTTAGTGTAGCATATGCCATATTAATTTTTGTATTTGATCCAAGTGATTTTGATAAAATATCTTTAATTCCAGCCATTTCAAGTACTGATCTAACTGGACCTCCAGCTTTTACTCCAGTACCTTTTGCTGCTGGTTTTAATAAAACTTTACTTGCACCTTCTCTACCAATAATTTCATGTGGAATAGTACGATTATCTACTATTGCAACATCAATTACATTTTTAGTAGCAGCTTGTGCAGCTTTTTTGATTGCATCAGGTACTTCATTAGCTTTACCTGTTCCTAAACCAACTTTTCCTTTTTTATTTCCAACGACTACTAGTGCAGAAAAACGGAAATGACGTCCTCCTTTAGTTACTTTTGTAACTCTTCCAATAGAAATAACATCTTCTTCATATAGTTTAGGTTGTCTATTACGACCATTAGGTCTTCTTCGATTTTGACGAGGTTTTCTATCATTATTTTTCTTTTCAGATTGTGGTGCTGAAGTTTTTTTAGCAGTTTCTTCAACTTTTTCAATCTTCTCGTTATTTTCTTTCATCATTCACCCTCCTATTAGAATTCTAGGCCTTTTTCACGTGCAGCATCTGCTAGAGCTTTTACACGTCCATGATAAAGGTATCCTCCTCTATCAAATACTACCTTTGATATTTTTGCTTTTTTTGCTCTTTTTGCAATTAATTCTCCAACTTTTGTAGCTGCTTCAATATTTCCACCATTAGCAATTTTTAATTCCTTATCAATAGAAGAAGCACTTACTAAAGTTACACCAGCTTCATCATCAATGATTTGAGCAAAAATATTATTATTTGATCTAAATACATTTAATCTTGGTACTTCTTTTGTACCTGTAATTTTAGCTCTAACACGACTGTGTCTTGTTTTTCTAGCATCATTACGAACTACTTTTTTGATCATTACTTACTCTCCTCTCTTATTATTTAGAAGCTTTCTTTCCTTCTTTACGACGAATATGTTCGCCAACATAACGAATACCTTTTCCTTTATAAGGTTCAGGTCTTCTAATATCTCTAACATTTGCAGCAAATTCACCAACTAGTTGTTTGTTAATTCCTTTTACTGTCAATTCAGTATTACTTGGAATTTCTAATTTAATTCCCTCTGGAATATCCATTTCAATACTATGAGAATATCCAGCACTAACTGATAATTTATTTCCTTTTAATTGGAAACGATAACCAACACCAACAGCTTCAAGTTTTTTTTCAAAGCCATCAGTAACACCGATAATCATATTTCTAATATTAGCATTTGCAGTTCCATGATCCTTTTTATATAAATCGCTTTTGCGAGTTACTTTTAATTCAGTATCATTAATTTCAACTGCAAGATTATTATTAATTTCAGTAGAAAGTTCACCTTTAGATCCTTTTACTGTAACTATGTTATTTTCTACTGATACAGTAACACCGGCTGGTATCGTTAAAACTCTATTTCCAACACGACTCATCTTTATCTTCCTTTCTACCAAATATAAGCCATTACTTCTCCACCAAGTGAAGCTTTTCTTGCATCCTTATCTGTCATCATACCTTTTGAGGTAGATATGATTGCGATACCAAGTCCACTTAAAACGGTAGGGATTTCTTCAGCTTTTGCATAAACACGTAATCCAGGTTTAGAAATTCTTTTAAGTCCTGTTATTACACGTTCTTTTTTCTCTCCATATTTCAAATATAAAACGATTATATCTTGAACATTATTTTTCTTAACTTTATAATCAGCAATAAATCCTTCTTGTTTTAATATTCTAGCTATTTCTAATTTTATTTTTGAAGCAGGAATTTCAACTTCTTTGTAATGCATTTGATTTGCATTTCTGATACGCGTAAGCATATCTGCAATTGGATCTGTTACCATAACTTGCCTCCTTCTTTTTACCAACTAGATTTTTTCATTCCTGGTATTTGTCCTTTATAAGCTAATTCTCTGAAACAAATACGACAAATTCCGTATTTTTTTAGTACTGCATGTGGTCTACCACATCTTGAACAACGAGTGTATGCACGTACTTTAAATTTAGGTTCACGATTAGCTTTTACTTTCATACTTGTCTTAGCCATATTTTCCTCCTAAGTCTTATTTTTTAAATGGCATACCAAAACCTTTTAAGAGATCATAAGCTTCTTCATTAGTTTTTGCTGTTGTAACAAAAACGATATCCATTCCTCTAACTTTAACTACATTATCATATTCAATTTCTGAAAAGATTAATTGTTCAGTTAAACCTAAAGTATAATTTCCTCTTCCATCAAAAGCCTTATTAGATATACCTCTAAAGTCTCTTACGCGTGGTAATGTAATACTGATTAATTTATCTAAGAAGTTATACATATTTTCTCCACGTAATGTAACCTTACAACCAATTGCTTGACCTTCTCTTAATTTAAATCCGGCAATTGATTTTTTTGCTTTTGTAGCAACTGGTTTTTGTCCAGTAATTATTTCTAAATCATTCATAGCAGCTTCTAATAATTTTGAATTTCCTGTTGCATCACCACAACCAATATTTACTACTATTTTTTCTAATTTAGGTACTTCATTAATATTTTTGTATCCATGTTTTTCTCTTAATTCTGGTACGATACTCTTATTATATTTTTGTTTTAGGCGGTTCATATATATCCTCCTTCCAATTAATCAAGCTTTGAATTAGATTTTTTTGTTACTCTAATTTTTTTGCCATCTTTATCTTTTGTGTGTCCAATTCTGGTAGGTTTCTTTGTTTTAGGATCAACAATCATAACATTTGATGCATTAATAGGAGCTTCAACTTCATTAATACTTCCAGCTGTTTGTCCATTTCCTTTAACATGTTTTTTAACAACATTAACATTTTCAATTATTACCTTGTTTTCTTTACGTAAAACTGTTAATATTTTACCTTCTTTTCCCTTATCTTTACCAGAAATGACAACTACTTTATCTCCAGTTTTAAAGTTCATTTTCATTCCTCCAAACCACTATAACACTTCTTTAGCAAGTGATATAATTTTCATATAATTCTTGTCACGTAATTCACGTGCAACTGGTCCAAAAATACGAGTTCCAACTGGTGTTTTATCATCTTTAATAATAACTGCTGCGTTATCATCAAATTTAAGATAAGAACCATCTTCTCTTCTTAGACCAAATTTTGATCTAACGATTACTGCTTTCACTACTTTTCCTTTTTGAACAGTACCGTTAGGTGTTGCTTTTTTTACAGTTGCAACAACTATATCTCCAATGTTTCCAGTCTTTACATGGCTGCCACCAAGAACACGAATTACAGATAATTCTTTAGCTCCTGAATTGTCAGCAACTTTTAAACGACTTTCTTGTTGAATCATAATTATCCTCCTATTCTTCGGCAATTATAGTATAACT
>CACZQD010000018.1 GCA_902783215.1 uncultured Erysipelotrichaceae bacterium | reverse complement strand
TATGGTTAATTAATCCTGCTTCACTAATTAACCACGATTGTGGAATAAAAATGTGATCAATAGCTGTTTTATTAGAATACTTCGAAGCATTAGTTTTATCATTAACTTCTACTCTTTGTAATCCTAAATTATTTAATGCATCAACAAATTCTTTAAAATATGGTTTACTTAATTCTAAATTAAAATCACCCATTAAAACAACTGGATAGGCATAACCTACTCTTTTAATTATTTCATATATTTTTTTTAATTGACGTATTTGAATCTCTGGTATTTGATAATCTAAATGAGTATTAAATACAATTATTTCACCAATACTATCACTACTTATAACTGTACTTGTCATAATTCTAGGCATAATAGATCCTTTTACAATAGATTTAGCTAAATTAACTGGGTTTTTAGCAATAAACGGTAAATGATAAGTTTCATCTACCATAACATCTAAATTAGTAATAATAGCATTATTTTCATTATAATCATCCAAAAGCTTAATTTTTTTAACTAATTTACTATCCCCATAACGATAATTACCATACAATTTTAAATTGTATTCATCAGTTAATCTTTTACTAATTTTATGTGTTAATTCTTGTGTACCTAAAATATCATAATGATGATCTTTAATATAATTAGATAATACTAAAGCATTATCATTTCCAAGACAATCATCACCACCAATACGATTAATACGATTATTTTTTATATTTAATGTACCTATTTTTAAATCCATAATAATTCCTCATTTCCGAAAATATATTACTACTTAATAATTGTTTTGTCAAATTTATTATAATTAAAAACAAGATTAGATTTAATACTAATCTTATTTTGTAATACTATCTAAGTATGTTGTAAATTCTTTCTCAAGACTTTGCATTTTTTCTTCCGTATCTGCTTCAAATCTTAATGTTAAATTTGGTGTTGTATTAGAAGCTCTAACTAATACCATTGAATCTTCATTATCAATCCTAACACCATCAATATCTGTAAAAGGATAATTCTTTTCTTTAGCATATTCTTTTACTTTTTCAACTATATCAAACTTATTCTCATCTGTTACTGGATAATTAAAATAATGACTAGGATATTTTTTAATATCTTGAAGCATTTCAGTAATTGTTTTAGGACTAAAAGATAACATTTCAATAAATCTTAAACCATTATATAGTCCATCATCAAAACCATACCATTTATCATGGTAATATAAATGTCCGGAATATTCTCCTCCAAACATTAAATGATCTTTTTGCATCTTAGTATTTAATATAGGCGCACCTGTTTTATACATAATTGGTTCTATATTCATTTTTTCTAATTCTTCGTTTAATATCTTTGATGTTTTAACATCAAATAATAGCTTCTTAGGTCTTAGATAACGACACATTAATATTAATTGATAATCAGTTGTCATATAATTTCCTTCATTATCAATAATGGCAACTCTATCACCATCTCCATCAATTCCAATTCCTAGATCACTGCCTGTTTCCTTAACTTTATCTTCTAAATCATGCATATATTCTTCAATATTAGGATCTGGATGATGATTAGGAAAATTACCATCACTATCACAATATAATGGAATAAAGTCAATGTCAAACATTTCAAACATTTCTTGAGCAATTATTGATGCTGTTCCATTTCCACAATCAACAACTACTTTTAAACGTTTGCCTATATCAATTGATTTTTTTATTGCTTTTAGATATTCTTCTTTTATATCATAATGTGTTAATGTGCCATGCCCTTTCCTAAAATCTTTTTCTTTAATATAATTTTTAACTTCTATTATTTTATCACCATAGGCTTGTCCATATTTATCATATCCTATTTTAAATCCATTGTATTCCTTAGGATTATGACTAGCTGTTACCATAATAGATGTATCAAGATTAAGTACCTTTCTCGCACAATTTAACATAGGAGTAGTAACTAATCCTAAAGATATAACATCTACTCCTGTTTTAAGTAACCCTTCTACTAATTTACTTTCTAAATATTTGGAACTTAAACGATTATCATATCCAACAATAACTTTATCAAAACCTTTATCTTGAATAAATGAACCAAAACCTAGTCCAAAAGTATAGGCTGCATCAGGAGTTATTTCATCACCAACAATTCCTCTTAAATCATACTCTTTATATAAATTATCTTTAATATCTATTATTTTCATAATTCACCAATGCTTTCCATTAACATCTTTTTATATTTATTCATGCTATTTTCATCAAAAGGATCTATATCCATTAAGAATCCTCCAATAGCTGCACTTACTAAATAAAAATAGATTAATTCACCAACATTCTTTTCATTTAAGCGGGAAAGAGTAATGATATTGGAAGGGGTATGATTTTGATGAACTTTTAAATTATTTAACATAGCTAAGTGATTGATCTTCGATAATGATTTATCACTAATATTAATATCATCTGTATTAGCAATTGCTATTATGGTTTCAAATGCAATTGTATCTCCATTATAAAGATACTGTCCAATAGAATCAATATCACCAGTATTATTTGATATTACCGGTAAAATACCTGCATTATTTCTTCCTTGTGTTTGAACTAATATTGTTTGAATATATTTAATGAATGTATTAAGTCTAGGATTATATTCTGATATAACTTCTACTTTACGACCTTGATGATATAAAATATCCCTTAAAACAGCATATATATAAGCCTTATCTAAATATTTCTTTCCATTACTATATCCTTCAATTAATTTATCAATATCTATCCCCATAACACACATTGGTAAAAGACCAGTAGTAGTCATAATAGAATATCTTTCTATTATATTTTTCTTAATAGGAAAAGAAACAAAACCATTTTCCTTAACTAGTTTTCTTAATCGTCCTTCTTTAGAATCAGTAGTAATTATAATTCTTTTATTTAGCTCTTTGTTTTCATATTTAGCTTCCATTAAATCATAAAAGACATCAAACATTAAATTAGTTTCAATTGTATTACCACTTTTAGATATAACATTTAAAACAATATCTTTATCTTGTACATAAGTTAATACATCTCTTAAATTAGTAGAGTCTAAACTATCACCAACGTATATAATTTCAACTTTATTCTTTTCATATTTAGGCGTAAACATATCAATAATAGCTTTACTATTTAAAGAAGCACTTAAACTTCCAATAACTATAAAAACATCTGCATTATTCTGAATATAGTGACTAACTTTTTTTATCTTTTCTAATTCTTTAGCAGAATGACAAGTTTTAATATCATACCAGTCTAAGTTATTTTTACTACTTTCAAAAATCTTTCTAATATCGTGTATTTGTCTTTTATAATTACTATCATCAATTACATTATTAAACGTCTTAAAATCAAATTTTAACATTAATATCATCTCCCATATAGCTAAAAAAAGTCATTATGACTTTCTATTTATCTATCATATTCAAAAGATTAATTTTAAACATATCTTTATCAGCGTGTTGTTTGGATACCATTACACCTTTATATGTTACAAGTTCTGATGCATGTCCTTCACTTAAAATATCAAATGGTTCAAATTTATCAAGCATTACAATATTTTCTGAATGATATACTAAATAATATAGTTTAATATCGCCATGAACTTTGGAAAACATAGCATCAGTTGGTAATTTTAATTCATAAGTTGTAGTATTCTTTTCTTTGTCAGTAGCAATTACTTTTCCTAAGAATTTACCCTCTTTTAATGAAGGATAATAATCAAAATATAATTTTTTGTAAGCTAGCATATTATATTTTTTAATAGCTCTTTCTAGTTTTTTAAATTCATTTTCATTGACATAGTCAAATACATAACTTGTTTTCACTAGTTCACCTACTTTCCTGTATTATAATCT
>CACZQD010000017.1 GCA_902783215.1 uncultured Erysipelotrichaceae bacterium | reverse complement strand
TATATGAGTCCTCCTTTGGTTGGGTTGGGCTCTTTTATTATATCAAAAAGCCGCACCTTTGTGGTGCGGTTGAGATTTTAATTTAAGCACGTTAAAAGGTAGCAAACGTGCTACCTTTTAACGTGCTACTTTTTTTATTATTTAAAAATTATATATAAAAAGTGCAAATCAATTATTCTTTAAAGATAAGGTTACTTTTAGATTACCTACCGGACTATTTTCTGATATACTTTGTCCGGTTACATATCCTGTTCCTTCATATTCACATTTAATATTAGTTAATTCACAGAATTTTTGTACTTCTATTTTAGACCAATTAGTCATGTTTGGCATTGTTATATTTTTACTATTAGTTATTAAAAATAGTCTATCTCCAAATGTTATTTTATTTCCTTTTTTAGGGTATTGATCTACTATTGTTTTATCTTTTCCTATTTTTACTATATTTAGTTTATATCTTGCTAAATCATTAGTAACTTCTGATACTTTTTTTCCCTGATAGTTAGGTAGTGTTATTGTTTTAGCATTTATTTCTGCTTCATAATCACTAAATGTTCCTTGATATTTAGCCATGTTTTGTATTAATCCTTTTGTAGCACTTACTAATGAATTATTAGGATCATGATCTGGTTTTTTTACTGCTGCATAGATAATAACTTGTGGATTATCTTTAGGATACATAAGCGCAATAGAAGAGATATAGTCTGTTTCTCCTGTTAGATATCCACCTTTTTCATATATCTGAGCAGTACCTGTTTTTCCAATTATATCATATCCATCTATCTTATATTTGTGTCCTGTTGCCCAATCATCATTTATAACACTATACATTAAGTCTTTTATTTTATTTACGCTATTTTGACTGATTATTTTTTCTTCTGATTTTTCAGTTTTAACTTTTTTTTCTTCTCCATCACTATTAACTATTTTAGATATTATATGAGGTTTTACCATATATCCATTATTAGCTATTGCAGATAAAGCTTGAAGGTGCTGAACAGGAGTAGTTAATATACCTTGTCCATAACCAGCAGCTACTATTTCAATTGGATATTTATAGTCTAATGATCCTGATTTTTCACTATATAATTCTACATTAGTTTTCTTTCCAAAACCAAATTTTTGTTGGCAACTTTTTAGTTCTTTTAACGATAAGTTTTTAGTAATTAAATTAGCTATACCAACATTACTTGAGTATGCAAATCCCTGATCATAGTTAATTTCTCCCCAACCTTCTGGTTTCCAATCATTAATAGTATCATCTTCTATTTTAAATGATCCTGATTTGAATTTATCTGAACCATTATATACTCCCTTTTCTAAAGCACATATGTAAGTATATATTTTCATTGTGCTTCCAGGTTCATATGAATATGATACTAATGGGTTTTCATATGACATATCTTCTGGGATATTATTTGGATCAAAACCTGTGTTAGTGCCACTACCTAAGATTGCCCCTGTTTTAGCATCCATAACTTCAATTAATGCCCATTCTGGTTTATATTCATCAGTAATAGATGTTATTGCACTTTCAACAAATCTTTGAACACTAGAATCTATTGTTAAATATACATCTGAGCCATTTACTGCATCTTCTTTTTCTTCTGGTGTATCTGGTATACGATAACCATTACTATCTTGTTGATATGTATAGTGTCCATTAATTCCTTTTAATTTTTTATTATATTTGCTTTCAATACCTAATAAACCTTCTATTTTTCCTTCATCATTGGATTTAGCATATCCAACTATTTGTGATGCAAAATTACCATTTGGATAATACCTAGTATCTGTTTTTTCAAATCCAATTCCAGGTATTTTTAATTTTTCTATTTCTATTTTTTTTAATTCTGTAATATTTCTACCATATTTACCAAATTGAACTTGATATAGTTTAGAATTTAATCTTTTTAATATATAATCATAATCCGCACTTAATACTTCAGATAATTTTTTAGCAGTTTCTTCTTTATCAATTACATGATCTGGATGTTTTTTTGATTTATCTCTCGATGGATCTAAATAAGCAATAACATTATATGATGTAACATTAATCGCTAAAGGATCACCATTAGTATCAAATATTTTCCCTCTTTCAGATACTAATTCTACAGATACAGAATTACGTTTAGCTGCAAATTTTTTTATATTTTCTCCATATATTTTTTCAGATAATGATAAATAACAGTATTGAGCATATAAACCAATCATGACAAGTAAAAAAAGAACAAATACTAGATTAGTTATTTTCCATTTAGTAACTTTTACTTTTTTCTTTTTCTTTGTCATTCTATCATCTACCTTAATAATATTATATCAAATACAAAAAAAGAAATCTATCTTTTTAATAGACTTATATAAATTTCTATAAAAAAACAAGAATATTTAATACTCTTGTTTATTTACTTTGACCAAGAAAATATTTCTTTTTACCTCTTCTAATAACAATAATTACATCTTCTATTGCTATATCTTTAGTAATAATCATACTCTCATCATTTACTTTATTACCATTTAAGCTAATTGAATTATTCTTTAAAAGCTCTCTAGCTTCTCTTCTCGATGAACATATTCCATTATTAACAAGTAAATCTAATAAAGTAACACCAAATTCAAAAGTAAATGTTGGTACTTCTTTTAATCCTTCTTGTATTTCTTCTTTTGTTAATGATGCAATATTTCCTTTAAATAAAGATTCACTTATATTAACAGCCTTAGTAAATTCATCTTTACCATGTAAAAATGTAATAACTTCTTGCGCTAATTTCTTTTGAGCAATTCTCATTTCTGGAGCTTCAGTATGTTCTTTTTCAATATTTTCAATTTCTTCTTTTGAAAGTAAAGTTAATTTCTTTAAATAATCAATTACACAGGCATCATCACTATTAATTAGATATTGATATAATTCATATGATGATGTTTTATTCTTATCTAACCATAAAGCATTACCTTCTGTTTTCCCAAATTTAACACCACGTGAATCTAATACTAATGGCATTGTCAAACCATATAGTTCAATGCCTTCTTTTTTACGTGCTAATTCTATTCCAGTTGTAATATTACCCCATTGATCAGATCCAGCAACTTGTAAAGTAACACCTTTTTCTTTATTTAAATGTACAAAATCTAAACCTTGTAAAATAGTATAAGCAAATTCACAAAAAGTAATTCCCGATTCTAATCTTCTACTAATAATATCTTTATCTAGCATATAATTTACATTTATATATTTACCATAATCTCTTAAAAAATCTATTGTATCTATATTTTTTATCCAATCATAATTATTAACTACATCAAAACCAAAGATTTCTTTTGCTTGCTTTGTTAAACCTTGAACATTTTTTTCTACTTCTTCTTTCGTAATCATAGATCTTTCATTTGAAGGCTTAGGGTCACCAATTAATCCTGTCGCACCACCAATTAATAATACTGGTTTATGTCCATACTGAGCTAAACGAGGTGCGATTAAAAATGATGAAAAATGACCAATATGCATACTATCTGCAGTTGGATCTGTTCCAATATAAAATGTTACTTTTTCTTCATTTAATTTTTTTTCAATTTCCGGACTACTTACATCTTTAATTAACCCTCGCCATTTTAAATCTTCATATAGTGTCATTATTTTTCCTCCTTGCAAGTACATTCTTTACCATCTTGGCATCCACAATCACAATTTTCATCACATGTGCATTCTTTACCATCTTGGCATCCACATTCACAATTTTCATCACAATTACATTTTTTATTCTCCATTATATCCCCTCCTTTACTAGTACCAATTCTTAAAGCTCCTGCCTCAACTAATTGTTCCACTTGTTTCATACTTCTAATACCGCCACTAGCTTTAATTTCTAATATGTCATTTTTATGTTTTTTTATTAGTTTAACATCTTCTAATTTAACATCACCATTAAAGCCAGTACCTGTTTTAATAAAATTAACAAATGTCTCATTACATATTTCTGTCATTTTAACAATTTCTTTTTGTGTTAATAAATTAGATTCAATAATAACTTTCAACACTTTACCATCAATAGCATCTCTAATTTCTTCTATTTCTTCTTTAACATATTCATAATCTTTATTCTTTAATGCCTGTAAATTGATAACCATATCAATCTCATCCGCACCTTTACCAACAGCATCAATAGCTTCATATACTTTTGCCTCTTTAGTTTGAAATCCTAATGGAAAACCTACTACCGTCCCTACTTCAACAGTACTATTTTTTAATAACTCTTTAGCTAACTTAATATAATAAGGGCTTACATAAACTGAAGCAAAATGATATTTTATTGCTTCGATACACAATCTCTCTATATCTTTTAATGTAGCTAAATTATTTAAATTAGTATCATCAATATAATTATTCATAACAATATCTCCTTTATTCACAAAAAAAGCACTATAAATATAGGGACGATGAGCTCGTGGTACCACCCTACTTCATAATACTTATATTATCTCTTACTATAACGCGTTACCGACATTGATAGGTATTTTATTATTATATCTTGTTTAACTTTCACCACCCGTTAAATCTCTATTTACTAATATAATAACTACTGTTCTGCATCAACTAAATAAATTATATCAAATATTTAGTAATTTTTCAACTTCTTCTTTTGATATTCCTGTTATTCTGACAATCGAATCAACATCCATATTTTCATTTAACATATTTTTAGCTATTTCTTTCTTTTCATTAACGGAGCCTTGTTCAATACCTTGATTAAACCCATGATCATATATACTTTGATTTTCTATTTCATATTCTTCTTCATT